>DAOUGF010000018.1:0-13932 GCA_034429295.1 Chloroflexaceae bacterium | reverse complement strand
GTAGGTGTAGTAGCCGTCCTCGTCCACCCAGTAAGCGATGCGCTTGGTGAAGCGCTTCCAATCCTGGATGTACTCCGAGACGCTCTCGCGGCAGAGCTTGTTGAACTCGGCCACACCGAAGCGCTCGATGTCGGGCTTACCGTTGAAGCCGAGCTTCTTCTCGACCTCGATCTCGACCGGGAGGCCGTGGGTGTCCCAGCCCTCGCGCCGGCCGACGATCTTATAGCCCTGCATGGCGCGATAGCGCAGGATGACATCCTTGAAGGTGCGGCTGATCACGTGGTGCAGGCCGGGGCGGCCGTTGGCGGTGGGCGGCCCCTCGTAGAAGACGAAGGGTTTATCGCCGGCGGCGAGGGACTTCTCGACGACCTGGTTGGCCTGCCACCAGGCGAGCACCTCCTCCTCGAGCTGCGGGAAGGCTACGTTGGTGGTTACGGGCTTGAACATGCGCGCCTCCTGGTACGGCCGAAGCATTCGCCAGAATCTGACATCAACGAGCGCGGGTTGCGAATGCCTCGGCCAACAAAAAACCCCGCCCCCTAGAAGGGGACGAGGCGAAGGTTGCCCCGCGGTACCACCCCGGTTCAATGCAACTTGAGAATTGGGAATGAAGAATTGAGAATGGGGCCAGCCGGTTCGTGCCGCGCCACTCCCGATTCTACATTCGCCATTCGCAGTTTACATTGCGCTCGGCGAGCGTCAATCAACGCTCTGTCCCGGTAACGGGGGACAACTCCGGGCTCGTCTACTAGCGATCACAGGTTAGGTTACGCTTTCGCGATCCAAAGCCCTGCGATCACGTTCAACTGCCGGCTCGGGGGTGATTTTCGCTCCGCTCTCGGCCGCCTGGCTCGCACCGTCCCAGGCTCGCTGCGGGCGAGGTGGCGCAGCTACTCGTCCCCGTCATCGCCATTCCCGGCCAGTATAGCAACGCCGCCCCAGGCCGTCAAGGCGACCTGAGGCGGAGTTGAGGGTGCGGCTTTCGGCCGTGGGCCGGCGCCTACGCACCGCGGCGGGTTGGCCGCTGCAGCGGCTTCGCCTCGTCCAGTGGTCCGCGCCGCTGAGGCTGGCTGTGGCGCTGCTCCGGGCGCTGCGCCGGCCGCTGCCCTGGGCGCTCGCCGCGCCACTGCCGGCTCTGCTGTTCGGCGGAGCGGGGCGGGGGCGGGGCGTCGTAGTCGAAGCCATCGACGCGGCGCCGCTCCAGGGTGGCGCCCACGGCCCGCTCGATCGCCCGCACCTGCAGCCCATCCTCCGGCGTCACCAGGGTGAAGGCCTCGCCGGTGCGCTCGGCGCGGCCCGTGCGGCCAATGCGGTGGATGTAGGCGTCGGGCGTATCGGGCACATCGTAGTTGATCACATGGGAGATGCGGTCAACGTCGATGCCGCGAGCGGCGATGTCGGTGGCCACCAGCACGCGGAAGCGCCCCTGGCGGAAGCCGTCGAGCGCCACCTGCCGCTGGTTCTGCGAGCGGTTGCTGTGGAGCGCGGCGGCGCTATGGCCGGCCCGGCTGATCTGCTGGAGCAGCCGGTTGGCGCGGTGCTTGGTCCGGGTGAAGACGAGCACCGAGCCCGTGTCGGCGCGGCGCAGCAGCTCAAGCAGCAGCCCCGTCTTGTGATGCTGAGGCACCGGGTAGAGCGCGTGGGCGATCGTGTGGGCCGGGCGCGCCTGGCCGATCTGCACCATCACCGCATCGGGTGCGGCGTTGGCGGCAAGCTCCCGCAGCTCGGGGGCGAGGGTGGCCGAGAAAAGCATGCTCTGGCGCTTCGCTGGCAGGGCCGCGAGGATGCGCTTGATGGCAGGGAGGAATCCCATATCGAGCATGCGGTCGGCCTCGTCGAGCACCAGCAGCTCGACCCGGTCGAGGCGCACGGTGCCGCGGCCCAAATGGTCGAGCAGGCGGCCGGGGCAGGCCACGACGATGTCGAGGCCGGCACGCAGGGCGCGCTCCTGAGGGATCATGCCGACGCCGCCGTAGATCGCGGCGCTGCGCAGGCCGCTGCCGCGACCGAGGGCCACCACGGCGGCGTTCACCTGCTCGGCGAGCTCGCGGGTAGGAGTGACGATCAAGGCGCGGGGGCCGCCCGGCCTGCTGGCGCCGAGCCGCTGAAGGATCGGCAGCACGAAGGCGGCGGTCTTGCCGGTGCCGGTTTGGGCGAGGCCGATCAGGTTGCGACCGGAGAGGACGTGGGGCAGGGCCTCAGCTTGGATAGGGGTGGGGGCGGTGTAGCCCTGCGTGCGGAGATTGGCGAGCAAGCGGGGGGCGAGCTCAAAATCGCTAAAGTTCTTTGTCATTAGTGTAGCCAGCGCTCAGTGTAGCCAAAGAAAAGGCCGCGGCCAGGCCGCGGCAGCTGTCACACTGAGGCAGTGTGCTGGCTACTCCTGGGGCGAATAAAAGAAGAGGACGGGAGGCGGCTGCCCCCCGTCATCGGGTTCGGCTTAGTCGATAGTGCGCGACATTGCCTTTACGCCGCTCAGGGCGGCGCAGGGCCGTTGACGCGCTCGCGGCTTAGTAGCGGTCGTAGCCGCCGCGGTTGCCGCCGCGGTTGCCGCCGCCGTAGCCGCCACGGCCACCGCCACGGTTGCGGTCCTCCGACTCGTTGACACGGAGGGGGCGGCCGTTCAGATCCTGGCCGTCGGTGGCGCGGATCACGGCGGCGACATCGTCAACGTCGATCTCGACGAAGCCGAAGCCGCGGGAGCGACCGGTGTCGCGATCCGTGATCACGCGGGCGCTCTGCACCTCGCCGTGAGGGCTGAAGACCCGGGCGAGATCATCGTCGCTAACGCTCCAGGGAAGATTGCCGACGAACAGCTTGACCAACATCACACATGCTCCTCTGCGCTGCGCGCAGTGTGGGTGACGACATCAGGTCGTCACCAGACTCACAACAAGACATCCCGTACAGCCGGCAACCAGTCTGTCTCCTGGTTGTCTCGCTCCGGCCCACAACGTAACACTACCTTCGCGTGAAGAAGTTCTGCCGAGCGACCAAGGGGACGGACGGGGTCCTGAGCGGGTCTCGCAGCATGTGCCGTTGGCAAACGCTGGTACTATACCACATCCTGACAAAATTGCAAGCCCTCTCCCGACAGAATCTTCGCCGCCCCGGCTCGCAAGTTGCATCAAGACGCAGATCCGGGTATACTATATCTCTGGTGAAGAGAGCCGCTCTGCTGCTTGTCGGGGCCACACCAAATCCACTGTGAAGGGGGGTGAGCAGAACAACCGATCGCGTCTAGCCTGGTCAGGGCGCAGCCCCACGCCTGTTCAGCGCCAGAGCCATTGCCATCTGGTCGCGTGTATCGGTTGACAGAGCGATGCGAGTAGAACGTCGTGACGGTGAGACGGTTGAGCAGCTGATCCGCCGCTTCAACAAGGGTGTTGTCTCCGAGCGCATCACGAAGACCTTCCGCGAGAAGATGCACTTCGTGTCGAAGAGCGAGCAGCGCAAGGAGAAGCGCCGCCGCGCGGAGCGCAACCGCCGCAAGAAGATGTCCAAGGGCTACTAGCCCCACGTCCATCCACGGCACGGGTTCGGTGAGCATGGCTCATCGCCCGTGCCGTTTGATATGCCCTGAGCCTCTTGATCGGCCATGCTATAATAGCGATCCACTTCAGGAAGGGTAAACGCCCGTATGTTCGATAAACTGGCAAGCGTCGAGGCGCGCTACAACGAGCTCGGTGAGCTCATGTCCCGCCCCGACGTAGTGAGCAACGTCGCGCTGCTGCAACAGTACGCCCGCGAGCAGCGCGAGCTTGAGGCGGTAGTGACCGCCTATCAGGAATATAAGCAGGCCCAGCGGGCTATCGACGAGGCCCAGGCTATGCTGCACGAGAGCGACGATCCTGAGCTGCGGCAGCTCGCTCAGGAGGAGCTCGAGACGCAGCGGGCCCGCCTCGAGGCCCTCGAGGGTCAGATCAAGCTGCTGCTGCTGCCGCGGGACCCCAACGACTCCAAGGATGTGATCATGGAGATCCGCCAGGGCGAGGGGGGTGACGAGGCGGCTCTCTTCGCGGCAGATCTCTTCCGCATGTACACGCGCTTCGCCGAGCTGCGGGGCTGGAAGGTCGATGTCGAGAACGCGATCGAGAACGGCCCCGGCGGCTACAAAGAGGTGGTCTTCGAGATCAGCGGCGAGGGCGCCTACAGCATGCTCAAGTACGAGGGCGGCGTCCACCGGGTACAGCGGGTGCCCGCCACCGAGGCCCGCGGCCGCATCCACACCTCCACCGCCACCGTCGCCGTGCTCCCCGAGGTTGAGCCCACCGAGGTGGAGATCAAGAGCGAGGATCTGCGCGTGGATGTTTTCCGCTCGGGCGGCCACGGCGGTCAGGGGGTGAATACTACGGACTCGGCCGTACGACTCGTTTATAAAGGTGGCACCCCCGAAGAGATCGTTGTCACCTGCCAGGATGGCCGCTCGCAGATCAAGAACAAAGAGAAGGCGATGACGGTACTGCGGGCCAAGCTCTACGCCCGCGAGCAGGAGAAGCAGGATCGCGAGCTCAGCTCCTCGCGCCTGGCCCAAGTGGGCACAGGCGAGCGGGCCGAGAAGATCCGCACCTACAACTTCCCGCAGGACCGCATCACCGATCACCGGATCGGCCAGAACTTCTCCAACCTGCCGAGTGTGCTCGACGGCAACCTCGATAAGATCATCGACGCGCTGGTGGTACACGATAACGCCGAGCGTCTCAAGGCATCCGGCATAGGCTAGTGGTCGTAGTCGGTAGTCCGTACCGCGAGAGCCTCAGAAGTCCAGGCGACAGGGCAATTTGAGCATTGGGAAGTGAGCGTTGATCGTAGCTGAGCGACTGCCACTCTATCTTCCCAATTCCACGCTCTCAACTCTGCAATACAAGGCAGGAGCGCCGTGCTCACCGCGCAGCTCGACGAGTTCATCACGATGATGCCGAAGGTGGAGCTGCACCTGCACCTGGAAGGCACCATCACGCCACGAACCCTGATCGAGCTGGCCGGGCGCAACGGCGTGGAGCTGCCCGTCACCGACGAGGCCGCGATCGCCGCGCTCTTCCGCTACCGCGACTTCGGCGAGTTCTTGAGCGTGTTTATGGGCCTGGCCCGCGCCATCGTCACCGGCGACGACTTCGCCCGCCTGGCCTACGAGCTCGGGCACGACCTGGCGGCCCAGCATGTGCGCTACGCCGAGGTGATGATCTCGCCCATGCAGCACATCACCCGCGGCGTGGACCTCTACGAGGCGATCGCCGGCACTATGGCCGGCTTCGCCCGCGCTGAGCGGGAGGCCGGCACCGTGGTGCGCCTGGCCCTAGACTATGGGCGCGGCTACGGCCCCGAGATGGCCTGGGAGGTACTGGAGGTGGCCAGAGCGGCGCGACCGCTGGGGGTGGTGGGCTGGTCGATCGGCGGCAACGAGATCGGGCACCCGCCCGAGCCCTTCGCCCCGGTCTTCGCCGCCGCCCGCGAGGCCGGCTTCGGCCTGATGGCCCACGCCGGCGAGGTGGTGGGCCCCGCGAGCGTGCGGGGCGCGGTGGAGGCCCTCGGCGCCACACGCCTCGGCCATGGCATCCGCGCCGTGGATGATCCCGAGCTGCTCGAGCTGCTGCGGGAGCGCGACGTCGTGCTCGACGTCTGCCCCACCAGCAACCTGCTCACCGGCGCCGTCAGCTCGTGGGAGGAACATCCCCTGCGGCAACTCCACGCCGCCGGCGTGGCCTTCACGCTCAACTCGGACGACCCGACCTTCTTCCACACCACGCTCACCGAGGAGTACCGGCGCGCCGTCACCCACTTCGGCTTCGGCGCCGACGAGCTCTGCGCCGCTGTGCGCACCGCCGCCCGGGCCAGCTTCCTCCCGCCCGCCGAGCGGGACGCCCTCTGCCGCCGGCTCGACGAGGAGCTTGGCGCCCTGCGGGCCCGCATCGGCGTTTGACAAACTAGGGGCGCCTGGGTATAATTTCGAAGTCATCACGCTCAGGTGGCGGAATTGGCAGACGCGCTAGGTTGAGGGCCTAGTGACCTAACCACGGTCGTAAGGGTTCAAGTCCCTTCCTGAGCACCACCTCCCTCCGGGCGATTAGCTCAGCGGTAGAGCACCTCGCTTACACCGAGGGTGTCGGCGGTTCGAACCCGTCATCGCCCACCAGTACGTGCGGGCCGGGCCAAGGTAGCTCAGTTGGTAGAGCATCGCACTGAAAATGCGAGGGTCACCAGTTCAAGTCTGGTCCTTGGCACCATAGGATGAGGCACCAGAGAGCCTTCCGCAGCGAGAGTTGCGGAAGGCTTTCTGCTTGGCGGGCGCTGTGGTAGGTGGCGATTCGGGGCGGGCACGGGGCTGGTAGGGACGACCGACGACAGACGGCCGACGACCGCCCGTAGCCTGTCGGACGCTGTGGTAGGTGGCGATTCGGGACGGGCACGGGGCTGGTAGGGACGACCGACGACAGACGACCGACGACCGCCCGCAGCCTGCCCGACCGTGGTTAGGGCACTAGGCCGTTGGCGGGCGGTGGATCCGCTCCTGCTCCAGCGTCACCTGGCGGCTGCTGAGCCAGGTATGAACCGTATGGGCGTCCGGATAGATTGCGCGGGTCGGCGCCGTATCGAGTTCGACCTCACCTGTTCGCAGCCAGCGCCACATTGTTGTCAAGTCCCTGCCCACGAACCCGAAGCGCCTGAACAGCCAACTCGGCATGGGGAAGCGCGGCGGGTCCTTGCCCATCACCTCGCGATAGATCGCGCGGCACTCCGACAGCGATCGCACATCGCTGGCGAGCGCCAGCTCTTTCCCGACGAACCGCTCTGGGGCGGCAAATGCGCGCGCAACAATCGCGCCGAGATCATCCACGCAGATCCAGGGGAGTGGGCGCGCTAGCCCCATCAACCTTGGCATGACATGCCATGTGCCAACGGCCGGGAAGAATTTCTTCTCGGTCATCAACTCCATAAAAGCCATCGGCCGCAGGATCGTCAAGGGCAGCGCGAGCGCCTTCATGTGCTCCTCGATCTGGAGCTTTGTTTCCCAGGCAAGGATGCCGGTGCCCTTGGTCCCCGTACCGGCGGAGCCATAGACCAGGTGTTGCACTCCACTGGCTTTAGCCACGTCGGCGACATTCTTTCCCTGCATGACCTCAGCCTCCGGCCCACCGATGAACGGGTTCTGCACGCTGTAGACAGCATAGGCTCCCGCAAAGCATGGCTGAAGGGAGGCAGGATCTTCCATGTGGCCCTGCACTACTTCAGCGCCGAGCGCCGCGAGCGCCTGCGCCTGTGGGCTCGCGGTATTGCGCGTCAGGGCGCGAACATGCCAACCTTCCTTGAGCAGATGATGGGCTACGGCGCCACCTTGTAGCCCTGTGGCGCCGGTGACAACAACGATCCTGCGCCCCGCTGCAAGCTCCTCGCTCATCCTGTACCTCCCGGCTATCCTCCATCGCCGCCCATGGAGTCACTCGGATCAGCCATTTGGATGGGCGCCACGCTCTCGCGCTGAGCCTAGATCGCCGCCAACGCCAGACTCAACAGCGCAGCCTGCGCCACTCATCGCCGCACCATGCCCTCCTCGCTTATGTTGCCCTCTGCCCGTGCGGCCAGTGTAGCATGCTGCCACCCTTGATGAGGAGATCATCGAGCAGGTAGCCGGCTCGATGGGCGCCTCGGCGAAGATCGCCCGCAAGTCGGCGCAGGAACGCAGCGGGGGCGCATCACACGATGCGCCCCCCGGTGTAAGCAACCTCCTCTAGCCGGCCTACACCTATCGATACAGCCACCGCGCCACGCCGCCATGATGTGAGCAGGCCCCGCGTCCGGTTGCTGAGGAGTGCCAACCATCCCGACAGATTGCACCCACCCGTACACGGCCAGGTGCGACAGGAGCCTGAGGCCGGGCAGTAGGGCGCGGAGTTGCAGTCGGTGGAATACGCGTCGGCGCCGCGATCCCAGCATCTCTGATGTACTGACTCACTGCATAGGATGGGACGGCAACCACACTCCCTGAGGCCCATCCCTCAGCTCCTACCGGAGCGCGCTGCGGGTCGCAGTCGCCGGCGACCTCAACGACCTGCACGCGATACCACATCTCGCTCCCGACCTGCTGCACGTTCACGTAATGCAGGCCGTCGCCGGGACAGAGCTTGCCGATCACTGTCTCGGCCGCGATGCGCGGCTCGCTCCGCAGGTTTGCCACCACCTGTGCTGACCCTGTGGGAGGGGCGGGCGTAGCGGTGGGGGTCGCAGTAGGCTTTGGCAAACGGGTGGGCACAGGAGTGCGTGTCGCCCGACGTTCGGTGGGTGCCGCAGCAGCCTCCGGGGCTGCGGCACGTCCAGCGGTTACTGCGCGTGGGGCTGAGCGACTTCCCAACGCACTCAGGCACGAAAAGATAAGGAGAAGCGCAGTTCCGATGAGGAGCGCGGCTCCGAGCGGACTCCCTTGCTTCGCACTGTTACCACGGCGGCGAGGCATCGGTGTGGCCTTTCACGAGATGGTGGATGGGCCACACCGTAGCACCGATGGGTGACGAGCAGGTGAACACGACATGTGTTCGTATATGAATATGCTGACATCCGCGTAGACGGAGACACATACGGTAGCGCCTCTTGCGCTGCCTCATCGATCCGCCGCCGCAGGTGCAGTGAGCCCCGGTACTACCCTACCGCGCGCTCCTGGAGCGGCGGGGCGATCAGCCGCTGCATCAGCGTAATCAGGTCATCCACCTCGAAGGGCTTCTTCACCACGGCGTCGGCCTGCTCCCACACCTCCTCCTCCGGGTCGAGCGCGCTCACCACCACCACGGGCGTCGCGCAGACGGCCTCGCTCGCCCGCAGCCGAGCGAGCACTTCTTGCCCGCTGAGCTGCGGGAGGTTGAGGTCCAGGGTGATCAGCTGGGGCCGCTCCTGCTCGAGTGTCGCGAGCGCAGCCTCGCCGCTGGCCGCTTTGATGGCGCGAAAGCCGAGCTGGGCGCACAGGATCGCCAGCAGTTGGGCGATCACGGTATCGTCTTCGACGATCAGTACAAGGGGGGAGGAGGGTTCTGGCATAGGGTGCCTCGCTTTGCTGAATCGAATGGGAGTCCGGCAGCAAGGCTGATTGCAACTCCTATGCCTGCTACCGCACAGCGTCGGCCTGAGTCCGCTCGGGGCGCAAGATACGTAGCACGGATACGTAGCAAGATACGTAATTCTTACGGCGCGGGGACGAGGGCAGCTGTGTAGGATAAGGGCAGCTGAAGCGTCGAGTGTAACAGATTAAGGAGCCTCCGATGAGCATCTCTCATCAGACACAGCGGAAGCAGATGATGACGGCGCAGTCCCTGGGCGGTGGGCTCTTCGCGGGGCTGCTCGCGGCACTCGGCACAGGGCTGCGGAGCCTCGGGCAGCAGCGGACCGATACGGTGATCGAGGCCACACCCACTATGCCCGCGACCATGAGCGAGCTCTTCGCACGGGCGATGTGCGAGAACTCCAACCAGGCCATGGACTGGCTCTTCTACGCCGCCCAACTCACCGATCCCGCCGAGCGGCGCCACTGCATACGCCGAGCTCTGCAGATCGACTCTGAGAGCGAGGTGGTGCGCGATGCGCTGCGCCAGATGCGCTGGAAGTAGCCCACACGCTCAGAACATCCTGCCACCGCCCGCCGGCGACGAGCCGGCGGGCTCTTGCTTTGCGCTGCGCAACAATCGGGGGTACAATCGGGGCATCCAGGGAGAAGCAAGCCAGCCGCAAGGGCGGCACCGGCCTTGTCGGTGAGGAGATCCATGCGCGTCGTCGCGATGATCATGGCCGGCGGCGAGGGGACCAGGCTCAGCGTGCTCTCGGAGAAGCGCGCCAAACCCTCGGTGCCCTTCGCCGGGAAGTTCCGCATTATTGACTTCACCCTCTCCAACTGCGTTAACTCAGGGATCTTCGACGTGGCGGTGCTCACTCAGTACCGCCCCCACTCCCTGAACGACCATATCGGCATCGGTAAGCCCTGGGACCTCGACCGCGCCCGCGGCGGGGTGCGCCTGCTCCAGCCCTATCAGGGCCGCAACGACGAGAGCTGGTATCGCGGCACCTCGGACGCGATCTACCAGAACCTCAACTTTATCAAGGAGCGCCGCGCCGATCTGGTGCTGATCCTCTCGGGCGACCACATCTACAAGATGGACTACAACACGATCATCGCGACCCACCGGCGCTTTAACGCCGACCTGACGGTGGGCGTGATGGAGGTGCCCCTCGAGCAGACCGATCGCTTCGGCATTATGACAACTGACGAGCAGGACCGGATCATCGAGTTCACCGAGAAGCCGAAGAACCGCGATAAGGGCAACCTCGCCTCGATGGGCATCTACGTCTTTAACGCCGAGGCGCTCATCCGTCGGCTCTCCGAGGGCAGCGAGAATAAGCCACGCATCGACTTCGGCAAGAATGTGATCCCCGCGATGGTGGCCGAGGACCGCGTCTACGCCCATCGCTTCACCGGCTATTGGGTAGATGTAGGGACGATCCAATCGTACTGGGAGACGAGCATGGCGCTGCTCGACCCCAACCTTGACTTCGACCTCTACGACCCGAACTGGGTGATCCGCACCCGCAGCGAGGAGCGACCGCCAGCGAAGATCGGGCCCCAAGCCCGCGTGACGAGCGCGATTATCTGTAACGGCTGCACAGTACGCGGCACTGTGGAGCGCTCGGTGCTCTCGCCGGGGGTCTACATCTCGCCAGGCGCCATCGTGCGCGAGAGCGTGGTGATGAACGACACCTGGGTTGGCCCCGGCGCTGTGCTCGACCGCGTGATCGTGGATAAGCAGGTGGTGGTGGGGGCCGGCGCGCACCTCGGCGTGGGCGACGATCTGACGGTGCCGAACAAGCTCCAGCCCGACAAGCTCAACACCGGCATCACCGTGGTAGGCAAGTCGGCCCACATCCCGCCCGGCATCAGCATCGGCCGCAATGTGGTGATTAACGCTGACCGCGACGCCGAGGATTTCGCCGGACGCGAGGTGCCGTCGGGGGAGACGATCTAATGCACCATGCAATGGCCAGCTGAGCTCTTTTGCGTGGTGTATTCGATAGGCCCAGGGGTAAGATATGCTCCGTACTCTAGCGCTGATCCTGGCGGGCGGCGATTCGCCGGCCTTGAGCGTGCTCACCGCCGAGCGCACCGAGGCGGCCGTGCCGTTCGGCGGCAAATATCGCATCATCGACTTCACACTCTCCAACTGTGTGAACTCGGGGCTCTACAACGTGGGCGTGCTCACCCAGTATCGCCCCCGCTCGCTCCACGCCCACCTCGGCGTCGGGCGCCCGTGGGATCTCGACCGCGCCCAAGGCGGCCTGCGCATCCTGCACCCCTCGCCCACGCCCGACGGCGGCGGCTGGCAGCGGGGCACCGCCGACGCCGTGCGCTACAACCTCGACCTGATCGAGGATCAGCCCTACGACGCGGTGCTGATCCTGGCCGGCGACCACATCTACAAGATGGACTACAGGCCGCTGCTGCAGCTCCACGAGGAGCGCGAGGCCGATGTGACGCTGGCCGTGCGCAGCGTGAGCCCCCACGACACCCACCGCTTCGGGATCGTGACGGTGGGCGGCGACGGCAGGGTGGACCGCTTCGACGAGAAGCCCCGCCGGGCCGTCTCCAACCTCGCCTCGATGGGCATCTACGTCTTCCGCCGCGACTTCCTGATCGAGCTGCTGCGGAGCGACGACGGCTATGATTTCGGCCGCCACTTGCTGCCGAAGACGGTGAGCCGCGCAAGGGCCTACGCCTACAACTTTCAGGGCTATTGGGCCGATGTGGGCACGGTGCAGGCCTACTACGAGGCGAACCTCGCCCTGCTCGCCGAGACGCCCGCCCTCGACCTCTACGACCCCGAGTGGGTGATCCACACCACCAGCGCCGACCGTCCCGGCGTGGAGCTCAGCGCGACGGCCCGCGTCGAGAATAGTCTGCTCAGCGACGGCTGCCGGGTCTACGGCACCGTCTCTAGCTCCGTGCTCTCGCCGGGCGTCTACGTCTCGCCGGGGGCGACGGTGCGGGGCTCGATCATCATGGGCGACGCCTGGATCGGCCCCGACGCGGTGGTAGACCACTGCATCATCGACGAGTACGCCCGCGTAGGGGCCGGCGCGGTGGTCGGCGAGGGCGAGGCGACCACGCCCAACCAGGCCGCCCCCGATCGGCTCAACACCGGCCTGACGCTGATTGGCGCCCGCGCCCGCATCCCCGAGGGCGTCACCATCGGCCGCAATGTGGCGATCATGCCGCGCACCCCCGAGAACGCCTTCCCCAAGGGGAAGATCGTAGCTACGGGCTCGACGCTGTGACAAGGTGATAAGGTGAGGGAGTGACCCAATGACACCTGTTGGCACCGCCAGGATGTCACCCGGTCACCCTGTCACCCGGTCACCCGGTCACCCTGTCACACTATGAACCTTCCCGAGCTCACAATCGACCCGGCGATCAGAGGGCGCCTGGCGAGCGGACATCCGTGGGTGTACCGCAACCACGTGCTCTCGGGGCAGCGCCTCGCCTCGGGGACCTGGGTGCGGGTGCGCTGTGGCGGGCTGACGGCCTACGGCCTCTGGGATGCGCGGAGCCCGATCGCCGTGCGGATCTTCAGCCGCCAGGCGCCGCCCGACGCCGCCTGGGCCCAGGAGCGGGTTTGGGAGGCCTGGGAGGGCCGCGCCGCCATCCGCGACAGCGAGCCGCCCACCAACGCCTACCGCTGGATCTACGGCGAGGGCGACGGGCTGCCAGGCCTGGTGGCCGACCGCTACGGCGACTACGCGCTGATCCAGAGCTACGCCGAGAGCGTGGCGGCGCTGGTACCGCTGGTGGCGCCCGCCATGCGGGCATGCGACCCTGATCTGCGGGGCGTTGTGCTGCGGGAGCGCCCCGGCGAGCACGACCCGGCCGCGGGCGAAGACCGCGCCGAGGCGAGTGAGCAGGGCGAGCCGCGGCTGCGCCGGCTCTGGGGCGAGGCGCCGCCGGAGACGCTGGTGGTGCAGGAGCACGGCCTGTTTTTCCACGCCGACCTGTACCGCGGCCAGAAGACCGGCCTGTTCCTCGATCAACGCGAGAACCGCCGCACGGTCGAGCGGCTGTCCGCCGGCCGCAGCGTGCTGAACTGCTTCGCCTACACCGGCGGCTTCTCGCTCTACGCGCTGCGGGGCGGCGCCGCCAGCGTGGAGAGCGCCGACATCGGCAAGGGGCTGGCCGAGGCGACCGAGGCCAATATCGCCCTCAACGGCCTCGACGCGCGCCGCCACCGCTTTGTGACCGAGGATTGCTTCACGCTGCTCGACGGCTACGCGAAGGCTGGCCGCCGCTTCGACATGGTGATCCTCGACCCGCCGAGCTTCGCCCGCCAGAAGAGCAACCTCCGCGCCGCCCTGCGCGCCTACGTCCGCATCAACACCCTCGCGCTCCGCTGCCTGGAGCCGGGCGGGCTGCTGGTGACGGCCAGCTGCACCAGCCAGGTGAGCCCCGAGCAGTTCCGCACCACCCTCGCCGAGGCGGCCGGGCAGGCCCGCATCCGCCTGCAGATCGTGCACGAGGCGGGCCAGCCGGCGGACCACCCGGTGCCCGCTGGCTTCCCCGAGGGTCGCTACCTCAAATTTGTGGTGGCGAGGGCGCTCCCGCTGCCGTAGGGGGGAGCGCCTGCCCGGCGCACGGGCCTCAGGTGGGCGCTGTCCCCTGCACCCCCGGTCGGGCTTCACCTGCGCGGTGGGAGGCACCTGAGCGGTGCGCGCCTCTGCAGGCAGGCTCCGCCCCCTGCACCCCCGATCGGGCTTCACCTGCGCGGTGGGAGGCACCTGAGCGCTGCGTGCCTCTGCAGGTGGGCTCCGCCCCCTGCACCCCCGCTGGGCTCCACCTGCGCGGTGGGAGGCACCTGAGCGCTGCGTGCCTCTGCAGGTGGGCTCCGCCCCCTGCACCCCCGCTGGGCTCCACCTGCG
>DAOUGF010000017.1:0-3553 GCA_034429295.1 Chloroflexaceae bacterium | reverse complement strand
CCGCCCCTCGCGCTCCCCGCCAAAGGGGGCGGCTGCCCCCTTTGGAAACCCCCAAAGCCGACGCCCGGCAGCGCCGAGACGCCATCGCTGCATGCCCCTCGGCGCCGAGAGCGGGCGTTGCGTTCCCAGCCCCACGCCCGCTGCCCCGCGGCTTCGCCTCTATTACGATACCTTTAGACAACTGCCGCCTCGCTGGTACGGTCGCTCCCGCTCTCGGCGCAGAGGAGCGCCGAACGAAGTGGCGCGAAGCGCTTGCACCTTCTCCGTCGAAGGGATGGTTGCACCGCCGCTGGCGGCGTGCTATACTCGCGGCCAGAGACGATGACGGAGCGCGCGCCGCGTGCGGCCTTCCAGAGAGCCGCCGGTCGCTGCGAGGCGGTAGGTTCCCGCGAGCGCATCCCCTCCCGAGTTATCGCCCGAACCGGGGCCAGGGCCGTGTGAGCGGCAGGCGCCCCGCAGTAAGTCCGATCGGGGGCGCCCGTTACAGCGCCGGGTGCGTCGGCACCCACCGAGGCCCCTCGCGTGAGCGGGGGGCGAACGAAGGTGGCACCGCGAGGCTTCAGCCCTCGTCCTTCTGGGACGTGGGCGTTTTTCGTTATATGCAGCACACACTCTTGGGGCTCCGCGAGGGCGCCCTCACCATCGTCTACAATGCCATCCTGGTTGCGCGGGGCGCGATGCGCCAGGTGCTCAGGCCATCGGAGGTTGGCGTGCGGGTCGTCCTCACCAGCGGCGACTCGGTCGCTCTGGTGCGCCACCGGGGCGGCCGGCGGCCTTGGGCGCTGCCGGGCGGCGGCGTGGCCAAGGGCGAGACGCTGGCCGCCGCGGCGTTGCGGGAGGTGCGGGAGGAGGCCGGCTGCGCCGCGCAGTTGGAGGGCTTGCTGGGCCTCTACCACAGCTTCGCTGGGGGCATGAGCAACTACATTGCGGTGTTCATCTGCAGCTCCCTCGGCGAGGTGCGGGCGCCGGCAGGCGACCTGGAGATCGTCGACGCACGACTGTTCCAGCGGCGCGATCTGCCGAACAACACCGATGAGGGCAGCCTGCGCCGCATCAGCGAGCACGGGAGCGGCAAGCGCGGCATCTACGGACCATGGTGAGTAGGCGGACGACCGACGAAGCGTTGGTGGAGCGGACTACGGACTACAGACTACGGACTACGGTCATGCCATATACACCGATCATCGCTACGCTGGGCTATGTGCTATCGCCGGATCGGGCCTCAGTGCTGATGATCCACCGCAACGCCCGGCCGGGCGACCAGCATCTGGGCAAGTACAACGGCCTCGGCGGCAAGCTGGAGCCATCCGAGGAGATCGTGACGGGCATGCGCCGCGAGCTGCGGGAAGAGGCTGGGATCGAGGCCGTCGCGCTCACGCTGCGGGGCACCGTCAGCTGGCCGGGCTTCGGCAAGGGCGGCGAGGACTGGCTCGGCTTCATCTTTCTGATCACGGCCTTCAGCGGCACGCCCCTCACCGCCAATCCCGAGGGCCAACTGGAGTGGGTGCCGGTGGAGCGGGTGCTGCGGCTCGAGTTGCCCCTCTGGCCGGGCGACAAATATTTCTTGCCCTTGGTGTTCAGCGACGATCCGCGGCAGTTCCACGGGGTGATGCCGTACCGCGACGGCCAGCCTGTGAGCTGGCGCTACAGCCTGATCTGAGCGATTGGAGGCGGCGCGATGGATCTTCTAACCGTAGCGATCATCTTCGTCGCGGGGCTGCTACTGTTCGGGCTAATCATCTTTATGCTGAACCGGGCCTGGGGCGATTTTCCCTCTCGCCTCTCCCCTCCCCAGGAGGAAGCGCCTGCCCCGCCCCGCCACTACGGCGCTGATGCGCTGCTGGGGGCGTGGGAGGCCCCACCGACCTGGGTGGACGAGGGGGACGAGGAAGACGAGGAGAACGAGGATGATGAGGAGATTCAGCTGCCCGCTGGGGCCCCGGCCGAGTATCTGATCCCGGTTACGCACCCCCAAGTGAAGCTGGTGGTGCAACAGGCTCTGGAGCGGGGCGGCACGCCCTACGCCGCCTACTTCATCAGGGAAGGTGAGCAGGTCTACCTGGTGGCCTCGCGCATCGCCGACCCGGCGCTGCGGGCGAGGACAATCCAGCTGTTTCAGGGCCTGAACAGCGGTGATATGAGCGGGGGCAGCCTGATCGATATGCTTCGTACGATCCAGCAGCTTGGGCGCTGATAGCGCTAGGAGAGGGAGAGACCAATGCTTGACATCAAGCTTATTCGTGAGCGGCCCGACTACGTGAAGCAGCAGCTCGCCCGCTTCGATTTCGACACAGCTCTGGTGGATAAGGTGCTGGCCTTCGATGAGCGCCGTCGCGCCCTGCTGCGGGAGGTGGAGGATCTGAAGGCGCAGCGCAACGCGGTATCGAAGGAGATCAGCAGGCTGAAGGACGCCGCGGAGCGGGAGCAGAAGATCGCCGCCATGCGCGAGGTGGGTAACCGGATCAGCGCGCTGGACAAGGAGGTAGCTCAGGTTGAGGAGGGGCAGCGGACGGCGATGCTCGAGATCCGCAACCTGCCCCATCCCGATGTGCCCGATGGCAAGGACGACAGCGAGAACCCGGTGATCTACCAGGAGGGCGAGGAGCGGCAGCTGGGTTTCCCGGCGCGGCCCCACTGGGAGCTGGGCGAGGCGCTGGGCATCATCGACTTCGAGCAAGGGGTGAAGCTGGCCGGCTCGCGCTTCTACGTGATGCGCGGGCTCGGCGCGCGGCTGCAGCGGGCTACCATCCAGTGGCTGCTCGACCTGCATATCAGCCAGGGATACACTGAGGTCTATACGCCCTTCGTGGTGAAGGAGCAGGCGCTCTGGGCCGCCGGGCAGCTGCCGAAGTTCCGCGACAATCTCTATCGCGACGAGGAGTCGGGGCTCTGGTTGGTGCCCACGGCCGAGGTGCCGATCACCAGCCTCTACGCCGACGAGATCCTGGAGGCCAGCCAGCTGCCGATCCGCCATGTGGCCTACACGCCCTGCTTCCGCAAGGAGCAGTTGAGCGCCGGGCGCGATGTACGCGGGATCAAGCGGGGCCACCAGTTCGATAAGGTCGAGATGTATATGTTCGAGCGGCCGGAGACGAGCTACGAGGCGCTGGAGAAGCTGCGCCGCGACGCCGAGGAGTGCGCCCGGCTGCTGGGGCTGCCCTTCCGCACCAAGCTGCTCTGCACTGGCGATATTGGCTTCGCCTCGGCCAAGACATACGATATCGAGGTCTGGGCGCCGGGCCAGGGCGAGTGGCTGGAGGTGAGCTCGTGCTCGAACGTGGAGGCCTTCCAGGCGCGACGGGCCAACCTGCGCTACCGGCCTGAGCCGGGCGCTAAGCCCGAGTATCTGCACACGCTCAATGGCTCGGGGCTCGGCATGCCGCGAACGATCATCGCGATCATGGAGAACTATCAGCAGCCCGATGGGAGCATCGTGGTGCCTGAGGTGCTGCGGCCCTACATGGGCGGGATCGAGGTGATCCGGTAGGGGCGCTGCCCCGAACCAGTACCACCTGCGCGGTGAGGGGAGATGCGAGCGGGCTCCGCCCCTCGC
>DAOUGF010000016.1:0-2238 GCA_034429295.1 Chloroflexaceae bacterium | reverse complement strand
TGGGAGCTGCGCCCCCGCACCCCGTCTGCTGCTGCGACACGGACAGTGTGGCACTGCTTTGGGGTAGCGCCCCGCGCCGTCCGTGTCGCAGCAGCAGACGGGGCTTGGATAAATCATCCAAGCGATGGTCTGTGTCTTTGTACATCCGTACCGTAGCCGCCGTCGCGGGCCGTGGCGTATCATCACCAATAACGCACAAACGGGCTCGAACGAACCCACGTTCCCAGGCCAGGAGACATCGGCATCGTGGCGCGCCAAGCACACGTTGTGCTCGACCTTGCGATGGCGCAGCGAGTCGACACGATCGATCGCACCAGCTCAATCACCGCCCCCGCCCACGTCGGCGTCGCCTCCCCGGCGACAGCTTGGCCCTTCCGCTTGTGCGTCCCCTCCACTCACATCCGCTCCTCTATATTGCTGCACCCGCGCCGCCCCGCGACCTCGTCAGTCGCGCCGGTGCGCTGCATATCGTTGCGCGGCATTTTCGCCCCCAGGACCACGTTCGTTCTGTAGCCACAAGGAGAAGATCAGTATGGCAAAGACCGCTAAGGATGTACTCAGCCTGATCAAAGAGCATGGCATCCAGATTGTCGACACCCGTTTCACCGACCTGTTCGGCGGGTGGCAGCACTACTCGCTCCCAGCCTCGCGCCTGACCGAGGATATGTTCAGCGACGGCTTGGGCTTCGATGGCTCGTCGATCAAGGGCTTCCAGGTGATCAACGAGAGCGACATGCTCATGATCCCCGACCCGAACTCGGCCTTCATCGACCCCACGCTCAAAGTGCCGACCCTGGTGCTGATCTGCGACATCATCGACCCGCTGGAGCGGAAGCCCTACTCCCGCGACCCGCGGACGGTGGCGAAGAAGGCTGAGGCCTACCTGAAGAGCAGCGGGATCGCCGACACGGCCTACTTCGGGCCAGAGGCCGAGTTCTTCCTCTTCAGCGATGTGCGCTTCGGCCAGACCGCCAACAGCGGCTTCTACTATCTTGACAGCCCCGAGGCGATCTGGAATACCGGCGCCGAGCTGCCCGGCGGTAACAAGGGCTACCGCATCCGCCACAAGGAGGGCTACTTCCCGGTGCCCCCCACCGACACCCTGCAGGACATCCGCTCCGAGATGATCCTGAAGATGGCGCAGATCGGTATCGAGGTTGAGCTGCACCATCACGAGGTGGCCACGGCCGGCCAGTGCGAGATCGACATGCGCTTCGACTCGCTGCTGAACATGGCCGACAAGCTCCAGAAGTACAAGTACATCGTGCGGAACGTGGCCCGCGAGCACGGCTACTCGGCCACCTTCATGCCGAAGCCGATCTTCGGCGACAACGGCTCGGGCATGCACTGCCACCAGAGCCTCTGGAAGGACGGCGAGCCGCTCTTCTTCGACGAGGCCCGCTACGCGCTGCTCTCGCAGACGGCCGAGTACTATATCGGCGGCATCCTGCACCACGCGCCGGCCCTGCTGGCCCTCTGCGCGCCGAGCACCAATAGCTATCGCCGCCTAGTGCCCGGCTTCGAGGCACCGATCAACCTGGTCTACTCGATGCGCAACCGCTCGGCGGCCATCCGCATCCCCACCTACTCCTCGTCGCCCAAGTCGCGCCGCATCGAGTTCCGCGCCCCCGACGCCACCTGCAACCCCTACCTGGCCTTCGCCGCCATGGTGATGGCCGGCCTCGACGGCATCCAGAACCGGATCGCCCCGCCCAAGCCGCTCGACGTGGACATCTACGAGCTCTCCCCGGAGGAGAAGGGCGACATCCGCGGCACCCCCGGCTCGCTCGACGAGGCCCTCGACGCCCTCGAGGCCGACAACGCCTTCCTGCTGAAGGGCGGCGTCTTCACCGAGGACCTGCTCGCCTCCTACATCGAGGCGAAGCGCAAGGAGGCTGTGGCCATCGCCCTCCGCCCCCACCCCTACGAGTTCGCGATGTACTACGACGCCTAGATCAGAGCCCAGGGGTTAGGGAAGGGTGCTCGCCGCAGCTCCCCAAACCCGATGAGCGAAGAATAGGCCAGTAGAACGACCGAAGAGCCTGCCGGACTCCCTGCTATCAGGGTGCCGGCAGGCTCTTTGTATGTTCGCCAGGGAGCGCCTTTGCCCCCACGGCTGGCTAGCATCCTCTCCCCCCTTGCAAGCCAAGGGTGAGGGGCGTACGCCTATGCTCAGGGGCGGGTGCGGGGCGGCCCCAGCCGGGCGCCGAGCAGCACGATGATGCCGAGAGCGGCCGT
>DAOUGF010000015.1:0-3016 GCA_034429295.1 Chloroflexaceae bacterium | reverse complement strand
GCTGGATGCTCTCCCAGTCGCGATAGGCTGCGCTGTGGACCGCGTCGGGGCGCCAGAGGCCCCGTAGATACTCAGCGTCGATCTCGGCGGGGTGCATGCTCTTGAAGGGCACCACAGTGGCCGTGTCGCCCTTGCCCCACTCCTGCTCCTCGCCCGGCCCCAGCGGCAGCGCCACCTCGTGGTAGGTGACCACCTCGGGGTGCTTGCTCCGGTCGATCAGATCGTCGGCCGCCTCGCAGACGCGCCCATGGTCGAGCAGCGCCGAGAGCAGCACGTCCGTCATCCTGCTACGCACCGAGAGCTGCAGCAGCCGCACGTAGCCCACCCGCACCAGCTGGTCGAGATAGCCCCGCACCGCCAGCTTCGAGCGCTCGCCCTGCCCCCAGCGCAACCCGAGCCCAGCCTCGGCGCTGAGCCGCCCGTTGCGCCCGCTCAGGCTCCCGGCCACGGTGGGCGCTACAGGCCCGCTCGTCACAGGGTAGAAGCGGATGATCTCGCCGAGGGCCCAGTGGCGCACGATCTCGGCGCCCCCCTGGCGCTGGTGCTTAATTTCGATCTGGGGCACCTTGGCGGCTCGCATCGCCTCGTCGAGCTCCACGTCCTTCCCCACCTCTACGTGAAAGCCCACGTAGGGGGTAAAACGACCTGTGCCGATGCTCGCTCGCGCCATGCTCTTGCCGTTGGCGTACTGCAGCGTGGCCGCGTCAGCAACCGCCTGGATCCGATTCCGTCCGATCATCGCTGGCTCCTCGTCCCTGCTGTAAGTGGCTTCGTCCCAGATCAGTATAGCACAATTGTTCGCATCTGACTAGACCCCGCTCCAGGTTTTATCGCCTTGACAGCGCCCAAAACCCGGCATAGCATCCCCCTATGCCCACAGCGATCTTTCGGTAGCCCATAGAGGCCGAAGCATCCGCCTCAGGTCACTCGTGTGGTACGGGCGTTGCCCGGGCAAATGCTTCGACCGTACCGCCGGAGTGACAAGTGTGGTTCTAGTTGTACACTTCGGAAGTGGGTTGGGGGTTGAGTGACGACCGACCAGAGACGACAAACCACGATCGGGCAGGCTGCGGGCGGTCGTCTGTCGTCGGTGGTCCATCCAGCGACTCACAGGTGAAAGCTGTACTAGTTAGCGCGATTGCAGCTAGCAGATGACGGCTCAGGTTGGCAATAGCCACCAGGCTGTCGGGATGGAGCAGAGCTGCTCACAAGGACACGGCATGGACGACACACGCTACAAGGAGGGGATGCGCATTCGTCGCGAGGTACTCGGCGAGGCCCACGTTGCGCGAGCTGAGGCCGCAACAACAGCCTTCGACGCGCCCTTCCAGCGCTTCATCACCGAGGCGGCTTGGGGCACGCTCTGGGCGGGCGATGGGCTCGACCGCCCAACGCGCAGCCTGATCACGATCGCCATCCTGGCGGCCTTGGGTCGCCACGAGGAGCTCGCCCTGCACCTGCGCGCCAGCGCCAACACCGGCGCCACGCCAGAGCAGATCCGCGAGGCCTTGCTTCACGTCGCTGTCTACGCCGGCGTGCCCGCCGCCAACAGCGCTATCGCTCTCGCCAAAACGATCCTCGCTCCCGACGCGCCGGAGAAGGAGCGATGAGCGATCCGTCCGACGCACTCTACACTACCCCGGCGATGGCCGCGGTGATGGCGCCCGCCAACCATGTGCGCCAGCTGCTCGCCTTCGAGGCGGCCCTGGCCCGCGCTGAGGCCCGCGCCGGTGTGATTCCGCCCGTAGCCGCCGAGGCGATCGCCGCCGCCTGCCAGTTCGAGCGCTTCGAGCTGCCGGATCTCTTCGCTCGCGCCGCCGCTGCCGGCACTCTCGTCGCCCCCCTCGTGCAAGATCTCACGGCCCAAGTCGCCGAGGCCGGCAAGCCCTACGTCCACTGGGGCGCCACCAGCCAGGATGCTCTCGACACCGCCCTGATGCTGCAGCTCCGCGATGGGCTCACGCTGCTGGAGACAGATCTGCAACGTCTCTGTCACGCCTGCGCCCGGCTTGCCGCCGCCCACCGCGCCACGCTGATGGCGGGCCGCACTTTGCTCCAGCAGGCCTTGCCCATCACCTTCGGGCTCAAGGCCGCCCGCTGGCTCGCCCTGGCCGCTCGCCAACTCCAGGCGCTCCGGACCCAGCGGGCCGGGCTCACGGCTCAGCTCGGCGGCGCTGCCGGCACCCTGGCCGCCCTCGGCGAGCGCGGGCTCACGGTGGCTGCGCTGCTCGCCGAGGAACTCGGCCTCGCCGCCCCCGAGCTCCCCTGGCACGCCGAGCGCGACCGGCTCGCCACCCTGGCGGCCGCCCTCGCCGTGACTGCCGGCGCCATGGCGAAGATCGCCCAGGATCTCCTGCTCCTGGCTCAGACCGAGATCGCTGAGGTAGCCGAGGCCCCCGCCGCCGGCAGAGGCATCTCCTCTGCGATGCCCCAGAAGCGTAATCCCGTCGATACGACCCTCGCCCTCGCCGCGGCCCGGCTAGCCATGGCGCAGCTGCCGCTGCTCCTCGGCACGATGGTTCAGGAGCACGAGCGCGCCGCCGGCGCCCTTCAGATCGAGTGGCAGGCCATCCGTGAGCTCGCCTGCTACACCGCGGGCGCCGTGGCCCGCGCCGCCGACGCAGTCGCCGGGCTTCAGGTGGACGAGGGGCGGATGGCGGCGAACCTGGCCATCAGCGGCGGCCTCATCCTCGCCGAGTCGCTCAGCATGGCTCTCGCGCCCCAGCTCGGCCGGCCCGAGGCTCAGCGCCTCGTGCGCGAGCTGGTCGAGCGCTCCCAAGCCGGCGGTGTACCTTTCCACGAGGCGGCCCGCGCCGACGAGCGCGTGCGCGCTGCGCTTCCCCCGGCGGAGCTGGAGCGGGCCCTCGACCCCGCCGCCTACCTCGGCAGCGCCGACGCGCTGATCGACCGGGCGCTGGCCTCCTACGCGGCCATCGGCTCTGCCACCAAGCAGAACTCGCCCGACGCGGCTGATCTATGATACCCTTGTCGTACCGCAAAGTGGCCCATCGTGGCC
>DAOUGF010000014.1:0-7923 GCA_034429295.1 Chloroflexaceae bacterium | reverse complement strand
CGCGCTGCCGCAGCCCGCGGCGACCGCATCGGGCTCGCCGAGGTAGCGCCCCAACTTACGGAGGCCACTACGGTGCGGCTGCCCGACGGTTCGGCTGCGCCGGTTGATAATCGCTGGCTCGCCGAGGAACTGGCGCGGCAGATTCCGCGCCTCGACATGGTGGCGGCTCGCTTGGGCGCCCTGATCGACGCTCTGGCGGCGCCGCCCCCGAGCGCCCCGGCCGACGCCGAGCAGCGCCTCGCCGAGATCCTCAGCCGCCCGCCCTTCGCCGATCCCGAGATGCCCCGTGAGCCCAGCTGGCTGGATCGCTTTCTCAACTGGCTGGCCGAGCAGTTGGGGCGGATCGCCGACCCTGTGGGCGAGGCGGCCGCCGGCCAGCCCGGCGTGGCGGTCTCGTGGGTCCTCACCGCCCTTGGTGCCGCCCTGATCCTGGCGGTGCTCTGGCTCTGGTTGCGGGGCCTCGGGCGCACCCTGCGCCCTACCGTGGCCCTGGCGCCGGCCGCTAGCCCCGAGGCCCGCGACGCGGCCGACGCCCGTGCGCAGGCCCGCGCCCTCGCCAGCCGCGGCGATTACCGCGCCGCTGTGCGCCTGCTCGCCCTCGCCGCCCTGCTCTGGCTCGATGAGAGCGGCAGGCTGCGCTACGACGCCCACCAGACCAATCGCGAGCACCTGGCCCGCCTCGGCGAGCAGCCGCAACTCTGCGAGCGCCTCGCCCCTGTGGTCGAGACAGCCGATAGGGTCTGGTATGGCAACGCGCCTTTGGACGCCGCTGGCTATGACGCCTACGAGCGGCAGGTGGAGACGCTGCGCCAGGAAGAGGCGGATTGATGCGACGGGACGTGCTCATCCTGATCGGCCTCTTCATCGCGCTGGCGGCCTTCATCGCTCTCGGGCCGGGCCGTAGCGTCAGCGACTCCAGCGCCGGCACCCACAGCAGCCACAGCAGCGGCCGCGACGGCGCGCTGGCGCTCTATCGCTGGCTCGGCAGCATGGGCTATGAGGTGGAGCGGCTGCAGTATCGGGCCTTCACGCCGCTCCCCGAAGCCGATCTGCTGGTTGTGCTCAGCCCGCGCGAGCGCATCTCCCGCGAGGAGGCGGAGGCGGTCGCCGCGTGGGTCGAGGCCGGTGGCACCCTGCTGGTGGCCGAGAAGCGGGCCGGGGCATTCGGCGCCGCCGCGCCTCTGCTCGAAGCCTTCGGGCTCGAACTCACGCCGGCCCCCGATGAGGTTGGCCTGATCAACATTGCCCCGGCGCTCCAGCCGGCCCTGAGCGCGCCGCCGGCGTTGCGGCTGCGGGCCCAGACGGCGGCTGTCTTTCGCAGCGAACGCGACGACATCGCGCCCCTCGCGGGCGTGGAGGGTGGGCCGGTGCTGATCGGGCTTCAGGCTGGCGAGGGCTATGTCTACGCGAGCAGCGCCGCCCACCCCTTCAGCAATACGGGGCTTGGCGAGGCCGATAATGCCGCGCTCGTGCTGAACATTCTGCGGCGGGTGCCGCCGGGGGGGCGGATCGTCTTCGACGAGGTGCATCACGGCTTCGTCAGCCAGCCGTCGCTGCGGGCGCTGCTGCTCGGCACGCCCTGGGGTTGGGCCATCCTCTACACCGCGGCGACAATCGCCGCCTATCTGGCGCTCACCGGGCGCCGCTTCGGGCGGGCGGTGCCGCTGAAGGCGGAGGCGCAGCGCCGTAGCAGCGCCGAGTATCTGGAGAGCATGGCCGGGCTCCTGCGGCGCGCCGGCAAGCTCGACTACGCTCAGGCCCATTTTCATGCCAGCCTGAAGCGGCGCCTCGCCCGGGCCCACGGCCTGAACCCGCGGTTGGAGGACGCGGCCTTCGTCGAGAGCCTCGCCGAGACGAACCCTGCCTTAGCCCGCGCCGCCCAGGAGATCCTCGCCCGTCTGGCTGCCCCGATCGGCTCTGAGGCCGAGTTGCTGCGGACGGTGGCCGCCGCCGACGAGTTGCTGCGTTAGGAACAGGGGCCAATCACACGGAGCTGAACGGGCCGCCCGACGTGGCCGCCCTCGCTGGGAGCAATAGTGATATCTCGATCGATGCGTCAAACGCTCGAGCCGATCCTAGATCTGCTCGACGAGGGCCTGCGGCTCTACCGGCGGAGCTTCGCGCCGCTGCTGTTGCTGGCCTCGCTGGTGGCCTTGCCGTTCGGCGCGACGGTGGCCGCCTTCTTCCTGGCCGCCGACTGGCTGGTCGAGGGCTTCGGCGCGCTGCTGCTTGGTGCCGTGCTGATCGCCGGGTTGCCGCTCAGCCTCTACGTGATGGGCGCCCTGAGCAGGGCCGCGCTCATGACGGCTGAGGGCAGGCCGGTGAACCTCCGGCGGGCCCTGGCGATCGGCCCGCTGCGCGCGCTCGGCATGGGCTGCTACGGCCTGATCTTCTCACTCGTGGCCAGTATCGCCGTCTCCACGGTGAGCACCGTCTGCCTCTGCATCGCCTATCTCGGGGCCGCGGCCGTGATCGGCGGCGCGATCGCGATCAGCTCGTCGGCCGGGGCAGCGGGCGGCGCGGCGGTGATCTTCTTCGTGATCGTGGGCGTGATCGTCATCCTGGCGATCTACGGGGCAAGCCTGGTGCTCAACGGCGCGATCTATGGCAGCGTGATCTACGTGTTGCAGCCGCTTATCCACGAGGGCGGCCGGCTGGGCCAGGGGATCAGGCGCAGCCTTGACCTGCTGCAGTTTCGCTTTGGCCAGAACCTGTTGATGTTCCTCTGCGCCAGCCTGGTCTTCAGCGCGGCGGCCTTTGCCGCCACGGTCGCGATCGGCGCGCTCATTCCGTTGCCCACGCTCTTTCTTCTCGGCACCGAGTCGAATATCGCGCGAGCGATCACCGCTGCCGCCTGGATCACCGGGCTGAGCGCAGCCATCCCCCTGCTGCCGATCTGGATGGCCCTGCTCTACAAGCGCCGCGCCGCCGCCCGCGAGGGCGAAGAGTTGGCGGCAGCCATCGCCGCCCTGCGTCCCGCAGCGGCTGAGTAGCGACTCTGGGGCGGCACCGGGCAGGCGATGTGTTCCTGCTCGGTGCGCCACCCCGAATCGATCGCCTCAGAGATCCAGCTGGAGCTGGCCGTCTGCGGTTGAGGGGCCCTGTGCTGGCGGCGCGGCCTCGGCCGTCTCAGCCGGCACGCCCTCGGCCGTGCGGTTGTCCACGCCGATCAGCGCGAGCAGCCCCTCCTCGTCGAGCACTGGCACGCCGAGCTGCTCGGCGCGGGCGAGCTTGCTGCCGGCGCTGGCTCCGGCCACCACGTAGCTTGTCTTCTTCGAGACGTTCTCGCTCACCTTGCCGCCATGAGCCTGGATCAGCTCGCTGGCCTGCTCGCGGGTGAGGGTGGGCAGCGTGCCGGTGAGCACGAAGGTTTTGCCGGTGAGCCCGTCGCCCGCCCGCTGCCGTTGGGCGCCTCCGCTGAGCTGCAGCCCGGCGGCCCGCAGCTTCTCCACGACCCTGCGGTTCTCCTCGCGGCTGAAGAACTGCACCACGCTCGCGGCGACCACGGGGCCGATCCCGTCCACCGCAACCAGTTCCTCTTGGGTGGCGGCCATGATCGCGTCGAGGCTGCCGAAGTGGCGCGCCAAGTCGGCCGCGGCCACGCTGCCCACGAAGCGGATGCCAAGGCCGACGATCAGGCGCTCCAGGGGGCGAGTCTTCGACTCCTCGATCGCCTGCATCAGGTTGGCGACGCGCTTGGGGCCGTAGCCCTCCACGCCGTTGAAATGCTCAGGCGTGAGACTGTAGATATCGGCCACATCCTTGATCCAACCGGCGTTGACGAACTGCTCGGCCTGTCGCTCGCCGATGCCGACGATATCCATGGCCCCGCGGCTCACAAAATGCTCCACCCGCCGCACGAGCTGGGCGGGGCAGATGCCGAAGTTCGGGCAGCGCCAGGCCGCCTCGCCCTCCACCCGCTCGAGTGGCGTGCCGCAGGCGGGACAGGTGGCAGGGAAGCTCCAAGGCTGCTCTTCGCCGGTGCGCCGGGCAACGACCGGGCCGACCACGTAGGGGATCACGTCGCCCGAGCGCTTGATCGTCACATAGTCGCCGATGCGGATGTCTCGTTGCGCGATATAGTCGGCGTTATGCAGGCTGGCGTTGCGCACCGTCACGCCGCCGATCACCACAGGCTCCAGCACGGCGTTGGGCGTGAGCACGCCGGTGCGGCCCACATTGACGACGATATTGGTGAGCCGCGTGATCGCCTCGCGGGCCGGGAACTTGAAGGCGATCGCCCAGCGCGGATCGCGCTGTACCACGCCCAGCTCGCGCTGCTGGGCGAAGTCGTCCACCTTGATCACGATCCCATCCGCCTCGTAGGGCAGGCTATCGCGGCGCGCCATCCACTCGCGGCAGTAGGCCAGCACCTCTTCGAACTGCTCGAAGCGGCGGGCGTCGCTGTTGACGGGAAAGCCCAGCGCCCGCAGATACTGGAGTGTCTGCCACTGGCTGTGGAGCTCTACGCCCTCGAACGGCCCCACGGCGTAGGCGAAGAAGCGCAGCGGACGGGCCGCGGTGAGCGCTGGGTCTTTCTGGCGCAGCGAGCCGGCGGCCGAGTTGCGCGCGTTGGCGAACACCTTCTCGCCCGCGGCGGCCAGCCGCTCGTTGAGCGCCTCGAAGTCCGCGATGCGCATATACACCTCGCCGCGCACCTCGATGGAGGAGGGCAGCGAACTAGGAAGCGCGAGCTCAGAGCCGGCGCCGGCCTGCTGAGATTCTGAGTTCTGGGCTCTGGGCTCCCGGAGGCGCAGCGGAATGCCGCCGACCGTGCGTAGGTTGGCCGTCACATCCTCGCCGATCATGCCGTCGCCGCGGGTGGCCCCCTGGACGAAGCGGCCGTCGCGGTAAGTGAGGGCCACGGCGAGCCCATCGATCTTTGGCTCGACGGTATACGCGATCCTGGCGTTGGCGCCGAGAAGCTTGAGCACGCGGTTCGTGTGCCACTCACGCAGCTCCTCCTCGCTCATGGCGTTGCCGAGGGAGAGCATCGGCTGGGGGTGGCGCACCTTGGCGAACTGGCTGGCGGGCTGGCCGCCCACCCGCTGGGTCGGCGAGTCGGGGGTGGCGAGCTCGGGGTGCGCCTCCTCGAGGGCCCGTAGCTCGCGCATGAGCGCGTCGTACTCCGCGTCGCTGATCGTCGGGTCGTCGAGAACGTGATAGCGATAGTTCGCCTCGTCGATGGCGCGGCGCAGCTCCGCGACACGACGGGCGGGATCGTTCTGGGCCATGAGAACTCCTTGGCTTCTGTGACTCGCCCCTCAGTCTACACAAAAATCCGGGCGCCCTGCAACCGCATTGCGCCCGGCCAGGGCATGCGCAGAGTCTATGGGGCGCTGCCGCCCTCGTCGTGTCGACGCCCGCTGCGGGGCACTGCCGCCCCGCAGACGGCGCCTTGCAAACCCTGAGCGTCGGGGGCGCCAGCGCCCGCCTTCTCCAGCATAGGCCGCACAGGCCTGGTGCTATACTACAGAAGAGCGAAGCGAGTGCGAGGTTGGTGTGAGCGCAAAGCTCCTGATCTATGGGGCGAACGGCTATACAGGAGCGCTCGTAGCGCGCCGGGCGGCCGCCCTGGGGCTGCGGCCCACCGTCGCCGGCCGCAACGCCGAGGCCGTCGGCGCCCTCGCTCGTGCCCTGGATCTGCCGCACCGCGCGTTGGGCCTCGACGATCCGACCGCCCTCGATGATGCGCTGCGCGGCCACCGCGCTGTGATCCACTGCGCCGGCCCCTTCAGCCGCACCAGCCGCCCGATGGCCGAGGCCTGCCTGCGCACTGGCGCCCATTACCTTGACATAACCGGAGAGATTGGAGTCTTCGAGGCCCTGCAACGCCGCGATGGGGAGGCCCGCGAGGCCGGGGTGATGCTGCTTCCGGGCGTCGGCTTCGATGTGGTGCCATCCGACTGTCTGGCCGCCCATCTGAAGCGGCGCCTGCCCGGCGCAACTTCGCTCGCCCTCGCCTTCCGCGCGAGCAACCTCTCCCGCGGCACGCTCACGACCATGATCGAATCCATCGGCGGCGGTGGCGCGGTACGGCGCGACGGCAAGCTCGTGTCGGTGCCGGCGGCCCACGCGACCCGTCGCGTTGACTTTGGGCGCGGCCCGGTGGAGGTGGTCGCGATTCCCTGGGGTGATGTGAGCACAGCCTATCACAGCACCGGGATCCCGAACATCACCGTCTATACCTACGCGCCCCCGGCGTTGCTGCGGCTGATGCGGCTCGGCCGCCGCCTCACGCCGCTACTCGCCGTGCGCCCGCTTCAGGCCCTGCTGAGAAGGCTGGTGCGGCTTCTGCCTCCGGGCCCGAGCGTGGAGCAACGGGCCCGCGGCCTCAGTTTGCTCTGGGGCGAGGCTACGGACCCATCCGGCCGTCGCGTCATCAGCCGTATGCGCACGCCCGAGGCCTACGCTCTCACCGCGGTAGCCGCCGTTCATATCGCGGCGAAGGTCATGGCGGGCCAGGCTGCGCCCGGCTTCCAGACGCCATCAACCGCCTTTGGGGCCGACCTCGTCCTTGAGCTCGATGGTGTGACCCGTGAGGATGTGGCGTTGTGACGACGCAGGTTCAGCCAGGAGCGCCCCGATGACAGCTGCGGAGCAGCCCGAGCTTGAGCGGCCCACGCCACCCGCCGCGGAGCCGCCGCCGACCGATGAGCAGGCCGCGGCCGAAGCGGCCCTGGCCCGGCTCGAGGATCGCATCGGTGCCTTCACCTCCTACACGCTCGCCGCCGACTTTCTAGAGCTGCGGGAGATCTACGCGGGCACCTTAGAGCGGATTGAGCCGGCCGATTGGTCGCGCCGCAGCGAGCGGCGGCCCAACGCTTGGACGCTGCAACAGACCCTGGCCCACGTCGCCGCCGTCGCCGAGACCTACAACGCGGCAATCATGGCCGGCCTCGAGGGCCGCCCGGTGAAGATCCCCGGTTTGGAGACGCGCCACGACCTGAGGAGCGCCAATCAGCAGGCGTTGGAGGCCCGCAGCGCCTTGAGCCCGGAGGAGTTGAGCGAGGCATTTCTCGGCGCGTTGGAGGCGGCGGCGCGCTTGGTCGCGCCCCTCGGGGCCGAGCATCTCGGGCGGATCGTGCCGGTGCCGCACTTCGACGGCGCACCCACCGTGGCCGAGCTCTTCGGCTGCTCCCTGGCCCACGCCGGCATCATTCACGGAGCCCAGCTTGTCGCCTCGCGGGCCCGGCCGATCTGGATCTTCTTCCAGCCGGGCCTGATGCGTCGCCAGCTTACGCGCTTCTTCCACAACCTCGCGCTGAGCTACTGGCCCGAGCGGGGCGGCGATCTCCACGCCACGATCGCCTTCAACGTCGCCGGTCAGGGCGGCGGCAGCTGGTACGTCCGTGTTCGGCCCGAGGGCGGCCAGGGGCGGATCGGCGTGGCCCGCACCAGGGACGTGACCTTCGACTTCGCCAGTGCCGACCTGCTCTGCCGCATCGTCACCTTCCAGACGCCTCCCTGGCGCGCCCTGCTCACCAGGCGGCTACGCGTCCACGGCAACCTGCGCCTCGCCCGCCGCCTGCCGCAGCTCTTCACGCCAACCTGAGATGGCGCGGCCGCTCACGCCTCACGCCCGAGTCCTTTTCACCACACCGTCCGAGAGAACTGGCATGTACCGCCCGCAGCTGCACCCACCTTGCACGATCTCTGCGCGGCAGCAGGTCCGGCGCTGGCGGCTCGTTGGTACTGCTGCTCCCGCTCTCGGCGCCGAGGGGCATGCAGCGATGGCCTAGCCCGTACAGCGTAGTCCGTAGTCAGTAGTCCGTACTGATGTGCCACAGAAGGTCCGGCGCTGACGTCGAGCGGGTAGTGCAGTTCCCGCTCTCGGCGCAGAAGGGCATGCAGCGATGGCGTGAGCAGGAGGCGGCCGTCGGCTTCAGGGGTTCCAAGGGGGCAGCCGCCCCCTTGGCGGGG
>DAOUGF010000013.1:0-3693 GCA_034429295.1 Chloroflexaceae bacterium | reverse complement strand
TGTGGAAAGCTGCACTAGCGAGGGGCGCCTTGGTGGGCGCTGAAGGCCAGTTGACACAGCAAGGAGGATAGGAATGCTGCTGCAGGGCAAAGTAGCCGTGATCTACGGTGCGGGGCCGATCGGCGGGGCGGTGGCCCGGGCCTTCGCCGGCGAGGGCGCGCGGGTCTATCTAGCCGGGCGCACCCAAGCGAAGCTCGACGCTGTCGCCGACGCGATCCGCGCCGCGGGCGGGTTCGCAGAGACTGCGGTCGTTGATGCCCTTGACGAGCGGGCCGTCATCGCGTTTGTGGATGGGGCAGCCGCACAGGCAGGGCGCATCGACATCTCCTTCAACGCGATCGGGCTCGGCGATGTGCAGGCGCCCCTGCTCGAGATCGCGGTCGATGATTTCCTGCGGCCGATCCTCACCGCGATGCGGTCGCAGTTCGTGACTACGCGGGCGGCGGTGCGGCACATGATGAACCACGGTTCCGGGGTGATCCTGCAGTTCGGCGGGGGCGGCCCACAGACGGTCCCGGGCCTCGGCGGCTTCAAGGTCGCCCTCGACGCCATGGAGGGCTTGCGGCGCCAGTGGGCCGTCGAGTTGGGGCGCCACGGCATCCGCATCGTCACCTTAAAGACGGGCGGCATACCCGAGTCCATCCCCGACGATGTTGCGGCGAAGGAGGCGATCACGGCTGGCATCGTGAAGGAGACCCTGCTCGGGCGGGCGGCGACCCTGGAGGATGTGGGCAGGGTGGCCTCCTTCGTGGCCTCCGACTATGGCCGCACCCTCACGGCCACCGAGATCAATATCTCCTGCGGGGCGATGGTGGATTAGGCCAGAGCTTAGTGCAATTTCAGGCGGCCTTTTTGGTCCTGTCGCCTGGCTCTCTGGCTTTGTGAGGCTATCGCTGTACGGGCATTAGGCTGCGCCGAGCGGCTCGACTATCCCCAGGCTGCCGTCGATGCGCACCCGTTGCCCTGAGCGGAGGCGGCTAGTGGCCTCGGCAACCCCGACCACGGCGGGGATGCCGTACTCGCGGGCCACCACGCTACCGTGGGAGAGCATGCCGCCGGCCTCCATCACCAGACCGCCGGCCGTGAGAAACAGCGGCGTCCAGGCGGGGTCGGTGGAGGGGGCGACGAGGATCTCTCCCGGCTCCAAGTGCGCCCCGTGGGGGTCGAGGATCACCCGCACCGGCCCTTCGTAAACGCCCGGCGAGACGCCGAGCCCCTGCAGCCCGCCCGGGCCTGTGGCGGGGCGGGGTGCGCTGATCACCTCGCCGTCGCTGGTGAGCACCCGCGGTGGCTGGCGCCGCAACTCCCGCTCGTACTGCGCCCGCCGCTCGGCCACGAGGGCCTGGAGCGGCGGCGAGGCGCCGTTCGCCACCGCCTCGACCTCGTCGAGGCGCAGGTAGAAGATGTCGTCGGCCCGCGCGAGCAGCCCACGGCGCGCCAGTTCCTCGCCGGCGCCCTGGAGGATCGGCCGCACCAGGGCGAACAGGCGCATCCCGTAGAACTTCGGCCCCTCCCGCAGCCCAACAAGCGCCCGGAGCCGGCGGATCAGGAAGCGCAGCGCCGCCGCCTTCAGTGGCCCGCCCGGCTGGGCACGTGCGGCCGCGATCAGCGCTTGGGCAGCCTGCTCCGCGGCCTGCTCCAGCGCGGCGAAGCGGCGGTCCGGCGCGAGCGCCGGGTCGTCAAGGGCCAGATAGTTGCGGATCGCGTTGATCACATACTCGGGCGTCTCCGACCAGCGGGGCATGCCGATATCGATCTCGCGCACGCCGCGGTGGCCGTAGCGCTCCAGAAAAGCGGCCAAGCCGGCTTGGGCTGTCAGCGGCAACTCGCCAGCATGAAACGCCGCGGCGAGGGTGGCGTTGTCGGCTGCTGCGAAGCGCTCCCGCGCCGCCTGGTCGGCCTTGATCGCCTGAGCCAGCCGCCACAGCGCCAGATCCATCTCGGTGGTTGGGTTGCCGGGGAGGCCCTGGCGCAACGCCATAAACTGCCCGCTGTCGAGCCCCCAGCGGCGCACGAGTTGCTCGGTGATGAGCATCGAGATGATGCCGGGGGCGACCATCGGCACCAGCCGCCCGCCGATCGCAGGGATGCCGGCCCGGAGCAGCACGCGGATTATCAGCAGGCGCTCGCCGAGGCTCCGCGGGCGGCGGCTCAGCTGCTCCAGCTGTGCGAGGGTCGCCTCGACCGCTGCCAGCGCCTGTTGGCGGGCCTCCTCGGGATTGCGTAGTGAGCGGGCGATCCGGCGCAGCAGGGGGCGGGCCCGCCTGAGAGTGGGCGCCACTGCGGCCACCGTCCAGAGCAGCGACGAGCGCTCCAGCGGCACGCGCCCATCTTGCAGCAGCGGCCTGAGGGCGGCCACGGTAGACGGATCGGCGGCGCGAAAGGGGAGTTGGACGATGTGGCGCCCGAGCGGGTGGCGCAGCGCGTAGGTCGCGTCGAAGTAGGCCCGCCCGGCGGCTGTGACGAACAGCTTGGTCCCGGCGGGGAGGAAGCGCCGGCCGGTGAGGTCGGCCAGGAAGGCGCCTAGCTCGTTGAAGATGCTCAGGCCCATCGGGGTGATCGGCTCCATCACCCCCTGGAAGGCGTTGATCGAGAGGTAGATGTGAGTTCGCCCGTCGGTCGGGGCGGGCTCGGGCAGCGGGAAGAGAGTGGTGATGGGCCGGGACTGCAGCAGATAGAGCCGCCCGCCCGCCAGGGCCCATTCGAGATCTTGCGGCGCGCCGAAGTGGGCCTCGGCCGCCTGCGCCAGAGCCGCCAGTTCACGGAGTTGCCCCTCGTTCAGCGATGGCCGCCGCTGCAGCGCCTCAGGCACCGGCCGTTCGACGGCGCCGCCGCCCTCGGCGTAGACGATCATGCGCTCCTTTGAGCCGATGGTCGCCTCGATGATGTTGCCGTCCCGGTCGAGAGTCCAGCTATCGGGCGAGACCAGGCCGCTGACGACGCCCTCGCCCAGCCCCCACGCGCCGTTGACGATGATGCGCCCGCGGTGGCCGCTCACCGGGTCAGCGGTGAAGAGCACCCCGGCGGCCTCGGCGTCGACCATCGCCTGCACGACTACTGCCAGAGCGACGGCGCTATGGTCGAAGCCGTTGCGTTGGCGGTACGCGATCGCCCGCGAGGTCCAGAGGGATGACCAGCAGCGGCGCACGGCGGCCAGCAACTCGTCGGCGCCGCGCACGTTGAGGAAGGTCTCCTGCTGGCCGGCGAAGCTGGCGTCGGGCAGATCTTCCGCGGTAGCGCTCGAGCGGACGGCGACGGGCGGCGGTGAGCCGCCGGACGGGGCGATCTCGGCCAGGGATCGCGCGATCGCCTGGGCGAGAGCGTCGGGGATCGGCTGGGCCTCGATGGCGGCGCGGATGGCTTGGGAGGCGCGCTCCAGCGCCTCGGGATCATCGCCGTCGAGCGCGGCGAGCTGCTCGGCGATCTGGGGCTCGGCGCCGGCCGTCACGGCCCGGTAGGCGGCCGCCGTCACGCAGAAGCCGGGCGGCACCGGGAGGCCGGCTCGCAGCATCGCGCCAAGGTTCGCGCCCTTGCCGCCGGCGCGCGGCAGGTCGTCGCGGTCGAGCTCAGCCAGTGGGACGGTCAGTGGCGTCGGTGACATACCACTCCTTTTGCGCCGTCTGCGGCCCAGGGTGGGCGGCCGCTGCGCTGTGCGGCGTCACTGTGCCATGCTAACACAGAGAGGCAGGCTCG
>DAOUGF010000012.1:0-5576 GCA_034429295.1 Chloroflexaceae bacterium | reverse complement strand
CTTTTTTGTTTACGCGGAACATGACCAGCCGGGCGACCCTCGACAGGTGAGGTCACATGTGTCGCAGCTACCAGAGTTCGAACGGCGCCGAGTGGTTGCGTGGGCGCAGGCAGGTGGGAGGACGCGGATGCTGAACATGCTCGCCGTCGCCTTTGGGGCGGCTATCGGGGCCAATCTGCGCTATGGTCTAGCCAGCTGGGCGGCCCAGCATCTCGGCACTACCTGGCCCTATGGAACGTTCATCATCAACGTGCTGGGCTGCCTGGTGATCGGCGCCCTGCTGACCCTTGCGGCAACCCGATTGCCGCTCAGCGAGCCGGTGCGCCTGCTGCTCGTGACTGGGCTGCTGGGCGGCTTCACCACCTTCTCGACCTTCGGCTACGAGGGCTTCACTCTGCTCACGACCGGGAACTGGCTCGGGGCGAGTCTGTACCTCGGGGCCAGCGTGCTGGGAGGGCTCCTCGCTGTCTTCCTGGGCGCGGGCCTCGTCCGCCTGATCACGGGCTAATCCGCAGCGCTGCGGAAGGAGACGACGATGGAGACAGGCACGACGCAGCAGGTCTGGATCTACATCGACGAGAGCGACAGCCACCGCGGACGTTCGGTCTCCCAGCGTATCCTCAATACGCTGCGCGCGGCCGGCTGCCCAGGCGCAACCGTGCTGCGCGGGGTGGGTGGTTTCGGCGTCCATGGTGTGGTGCACAGCGACCTGATCGTCGACGTGCCCAGCCACCTCCCGCTGGTGATCACCTTCATCGACCGGGCCGACCGCGTCGCCGCCGTGCTCCCCGTGCTGCGCGAACTGGTCACCGAAGGGCTGATAACGATCACCCCGGTCGAAGTCATCCAGCACAGCCGCCGTGAGGGCGGCCCCTTCCCGCGGCACCTGACCATTGCCGATGTGATGACTCGCGACGTCGCGCATGTGACTCCTGAGACGCAGGTGGCTGAAGTCGTCAGCCTGCTGATCGACCGGGCGCTACGAGCGTTGCCGGTGGTCGATGGCGAGGGACGGGTAGTTGGCATCATCACTGACGGCGACCTGCTCGCACGCGGAGGGACAACCCTGCCGGTACGGCTCCAGCAGCTGCTTCCGCTGGGGGAGCGAGCTGCGCAGGTGGCGACTCTCGCCGAGCAGCCGCTGCGCGCCGCCGAGCTGATGACCCGCGACCCGGTGACCCTCACGGCCTCGACTCCGCTCGCGCAGGCTGCTGCGGTGATGGCCGACCGCGACCTGAAACGGCTGCCGGTGGTGGACACGACCGGCAGGCTGGTCGGGATGGTCAGCCGCTATGACCTGCTCAAGACCGTGGCCGAGGGGCTGCGCCAGCGCCCCGAGCAGCCGCTGCGCCTCGCCGATGGCACCTCCAGCACGGTCAGCGGGCTGATGATCACCGATGTGCCGACGGTGCATCGCGCTACGCCCCTGGCCGAGACCCTCGACCTGCTGCTCGAGACTGAACAGCGCCGGGTGATCGTGGTTGACAACGACCGCCGGGTCATAGGCATCATTACCGACGGCGATGTGCTGCGCCGGGCGGCGCGGCGGGTACAGGGGAGCGCCTTGCAGCGGCTGGCCCACTGGTTCAGCGGCGGCGCGCGCCCCGAGGGGCTGGAGGTAGCAGCCAAAGGCCGCACGGCCGCCGAGATCATGAGCAGCCCGGTGGTCACAGTAACCCCTGAGACGCCCACGGCCGAGGCGATCCAGCTGATGATGACCCATAAGGTCAAGCGGCTCCCCGTGATCGACGCCGACGGACGCCTGGTGGGAATGATCGGGCGCGCTGCCGTGCTGAGCGCGCTGGGAAGTGGCGCGGGCTCGCCCCCCGCGTGAGCGCCGACCACGCAGGGTATCGCCGTGATCAGTGTGTTGCTCCGTAGTGCCCGAGCTTCTCCACCAGAAACGGCCTGACGTCGCCCGACGCGGTGAGCTGGAGCCAGATAGGGCCCTGCGGCAGGCTGCCGATGCGGTTCACACTCGCAAAGGACGATCGAGGCGCCGGCTTGTCGAGATTGGAACGGCTGGTTAGGTGGCTATCAAGATACATCGGTCGTTCTGACGTATCTACGATAACTGCTTCTTCAAATAGAACTTTTGATAGCCCTGCGGATAATCATCAATTACACCGACTATTTCGTAAAACGGCACCCTATTGCATCGCGTGGTACATGCAACGCACCAGGGACAGCAGGCTATGTACAGCTTCACACCAACGTGAAACGATGATCCACGCTCACCCGCCTAGCGCGAGTGCCCGCCCATCACGTGCAAGGGCCCCCTCGTACCCGCAGCGTGCTACCATATACGAGGAGCGTCATTGCCATCAACGACCAGACACCAAGGAGGATCCGATGAGCGACTTCTGGGGCGAGCTCGGCAAGACGATCGGCAAGACCCAGCAGACCCTCGACGAGGCGCGCAAGGAGGCCGAGCGGCTGGCCCGCGAGGCGGGTAAGGTGGTCCAGGATGTCGCGGTCGAGGCGGGCCGCGGTGTGAGCGGTGCGCTCGGCCAAGTCCAAGAGTTCGTGACTGGGGAGGCACCCACGGAGCCGCTCAACATCGCCGCGCTCCCCGAGCATCAGCGGGTCGCCTACGCCGGCGCCCTCTACGCGGTTGCCGCCGCTGATGGCGCTCTGGACAAAGACGAGCTTCAGCTCATCATCGACCTCGTCGACCTTGATGGCCTCTCACCGGCGGGGCGGCGCCTTATCCTCGGCTACGTGCTCATCCAGCCCAGCCTCGCAGACACGTTGGCGCCCTTCGCCCATGCGGAAGCGCCCGTCCGCTACGCACTGCTGCTCAACCTGGCCGAGATCGCCTGGGCCAATGACCTGCTCGACCCGCGGCAGGACGCGCTGCTCAGCGAAGCGCAGCACACGCTCCAGGTCACCGACGAGCAGTACCGCGCGATCTGGCGCTTCATCCGGGAGCTACGGGCGGTACGCCTGCGCGGCCGCAATGACGCGCAGGCAGCTCAGGCAACACAGGTGGCCGCAGCCGGACTGGCCGCCGTCGGCATCCCCATCGCCGCCGTCTACGTTTCGGGCTCGGTGATCGGGCTCAGCGCTGCGGGGATCACCTCTGGGCTCGCCGCTTTGGGGCTTGGGCTCGGCATGGTGCCGGGCCTCGGCGTTGCGGTGCTGATGGGCCTCGGGGCGTTTCTTGGCGTGCGGGCCCTCTTAGGTGCTGCCCAAGGAGAGGCGGGCCAACTCCAGCGCGATCTCGCCCAACGGGCGCAGTCCGTGCTCGCCAGCCTGGAGGAGATGATCGCCCTGCTGGATGGGCAGATCGACGAGCTCGGGCGGGCCGACGACACCCGGGCCAACGGCCTCAGGCTCGCAGCACTGCGCGAACGCCGGCGGGCCTTGCAGCAGATCTCAGCCCGTCGGCGCACGATGGCGGAGAGTTCGGCATCCGCAAGCCCCTGAGTGCTCGCGGCACGCGGTGCCTCAAGAGCTGGGACGTCGCACAGTGCCACTCCCACGATGGCCGATAGTGCATGCCGCTAGCTGTGGTCGGCTTGGACCCGACGGGCACGTTCAGCCAACCAGCACAACGTACCGGCGGCCTTTCCGCCGTACTTCTCTCGATGCTGGGCACGTAGCTCGCCCGCTTTGGCGAGAAGCCGCCGGGCTTTAGCCTGTGCAGAGTGTCACGCTCATGATAGGATACGCCCATTCCAAGTGCGACAGACCGCATCATCCACTGCGAGGAGGCGCCGTATGCGCGTGCTGTATATCGATATTGACAGCCTGCGCCCCGACCATCTCGGCTGCTACGGATATCATCGCGACACGAGCCCCTCGATCGACGCACTGGCGCGCGAGGCGGTGCGCTTTGAGAACTGCTATATCACCGATGCCCCTTGCCTTCCCTCACGCACCGCGCTCTGGAGCGGGCGCTCTGGGTTCCATACCGGCGTGGTGGGCCACGGCGGCCGGGCCGCCGAGCCGTTGCGCGAAGGCCCTTCGCGGGGCTTCAGCGGCCTGTTCGGCGCGAGCAGCTGGATGAGCGCTCTGCGGGCCGCAGGCCTCTATACGGCGACGATCAGCTCGTTTGGTGAGCGCCACGGCGCCTGGCACTGGTACGCCGGCTATAGCGAGATCCTCAACCCCGGCAAGGGCGGAATGGAGCGCGCCGAGGAGGTTAACGCGCTGGCGCTCGACTGGATCCGCCGCAACGCCCAACGCGACAACTGGTTCTTGCACGTCAACTACTGGGACCCCCACACGCCCTATCGCACGCCCCCATCATTTCACAACCCCTTCGCGGGCGACCCATTGCCCGCCTGGCTGACGGAGGAGGTCCGCGCGCGGCTCTGGGAAGGCTTCGGCCCCCACAGCGCGCAGGAGCCCCACGGCTACGGCCACGAGACGTTCGTCCGCGACTACCCGCTCATGCCGGCACAGCTCGACTCGATGGAGGCGATCCGGCGCTGGATCGATGGGTATGACATGGGCATTCGCTACGCGGATGAGCATCTCGGCCAGCTGCTGAATGCCCTGGCCGACGCCGGCGTGCTTGATGAGACCGTCGTGATGATCGGGGCTGATCACGGCGAGAACCTGGGCGAGCTGAACGTTTGGGGCGACCACCAAACCGCCGACGCCATCACCTGCCGCGTCCCGCTGATCGTCCGCTGGCCCGGCCTGACCAGCGAGCGCGTGGACCGCGCCCTGCACTATCACTATGATTGGGCGGCCACGCTGATCGAGCTGCTTGGCGGGAGCGTGCCGCCCTGGTGGGACGGCCGCCCATTCACCGCGGCGTTCCGCGCTGGCGCTGAGGACGGGCGACCCTATCTGGTCACCAGCCAGGGCGCGTGGGCCTGCCAGCGTGGGGTGCGCTTCGAGCAGTACCTGTGCCTGCAGACCTACCACGACGGACACAAGCAACTCGAGCCGATCATGCTCTTCGACCTCGCCGCCGATCCGCACGAGCAGCACGACCTCGCTGCGGATCGGCCGGAACTGGTGAGCCGGGCGCTTGGCCTGCTCGCCGAGTGGTACCACGAGATGATGGTGACAAGCCCGCACGAGAGCGACCCGCTGATGACGGTGCTGCGCGATGGCGGGCCGTATCACACCCGTGGGGAGCTGAGGGCGTATCTGGCGCGCCTGCGCGCGACGGGGCGCGCCGCGCACGCCGAGCGCCTCGCCGCCCGGCATCCAGAGGAGTTGCTCCAGATACCCAGCTGAACGAGCAGCGTTGAACGAAGGACCGACGCGGTCCGAACCCGTCAGCAGGCGGCTCGCCGCAGGGTGCTGGAAAGCTGCGCGACGCAGCCGCGATTCATCCGTCGCCGGGGAGATACAGCGCGTATGCCAGGCGAGCGAATGTGGAATGCCTGATTCCTCAGCACAATCTCAGAGTGAGGCTCGCGACCACGGCCGCGGCCGGCGCTAGACGTGAGCCGCGGGGGAGGCTCGCTGTACTCCACGAGGCACAGTAGACGCTGGCACGCTGCTCGGGCCGGGCCTCGACGAGCAGCGCCTCGGAGACGCTGGTTGACGCCTCCGAGGCGGTCGTGGAGCGGCGGTTGGCCGTCGGCACGCTCACCGATAAAGCGCTGCTC
>DAOUGF010000011.1:0-20374 GCA_034429295.1 Chloroflexaceae bacterium | reverse complement strand
GTGTGCTCATTCTGTCTTCCCTCGCACGCCGCCAGCGCGGAGGCAAGGCGGGCGGGAGGGGAGACCTCCTTCGAAACTGACGCATCAGTTGGTAAGGTACGGCTGCGACAGGGTGCTATCTAGCGAGCCGCCCTCGTTCGCACAGGGCGGGAGTATAACCCGCTTCGCCCTCTCTGTCAAGCGTTGACGATAGGCCCTCTAGCGGGTAGAATGGCCCGCGACATCGCGCCTAAGATCACCCATACTATGACCACTCGCGACTGGATCGGGCTTGGGCTCTCGTACCTCTACGCTTCGGGCCTGCTCATCTTCGCAGAGCTGATCCGCCGCTGGCGCGGCTACCCGCAGGAGTTCACCCGCAAGCTGGTCCACATTGGCGCGGGCATGTGGGTCTTCGGCATCCTCGGCCTCTTCGACACCTGGTACATCGGCATCATTCCCTTCGCCACCTTTATTGGCTTCAACTATCTGCTCTGGCGCTACAAGCTGATGGCGTCGATCGACGCCCCCGACAGCTCGCCGGGCACAGTCTACTTTGCCCTCGCTATCACCCTGCTCTTTCTCGCTTTCTGGCGCACCGGCTCGCCCACCGATAGAGGTTATATCGCAGCAGCCGGCACCATGGCTATGACTTGGGGGGACGCCCTCGCGTCTATCGTCGGCAAACGCTACGGGCGTCACCACTACCGGGTGGCGGGCAGCACACGGAGCTACGAGGGCTCGGCCGCGATGTTCGTCGCCGCTGCCATCGCCATGTTCCTGACGATTCTGTTCCTGCCCGGCTCATCCCTCGCTCCGCTCACGCCGCCGGTCGGCGTCGGGGCAGCCCTTGTTGTAGCTGTGGCGGCCGCCATCGCGGCCACCCTCGCGGAGGCCATTTCGCCGGCTGGCACCGACAATCTCAGCGTGCCGCTGGTGGCCGCCGCCACTGTGTTCGTTATCGTAACAACGCTGGCGTAAGATGCAGGGGCGTCGCCGACGCGTCTCGATTCCGTACTAAGGGAGGTCCGGTTGGACAGCAGCCTCCGCATCCCAATTCTGAAGATCGGCGATATTCTGATCGCCTCCATCCAGGTAGCGTTGCACGACGCTTCCGCGGTGCAGTTCAAGGATGATCTGCTTCAGAAGATCCATGACACCCGCGCCAAGGGCGTGATCATCGACCTCACCGCCCTCGATGTTGTGGACAGCTTCATTGGTCGCCTGATCGCAGACATTGCCGCGATGGCCGGCCTGATGGGCACTCGCGTGGTGCTCACCGGCCTGCAGCCCGCCGTCGCTATCACCCTCGTCGAGCTTGGCCTAGAGCTGCCGCGTGTGCTCACCGCCCTGAACCTCGAGAAGGGCCTGAGTGTGATGCAGCGCCTGACTCAGGAGAGCGGCGATGGCGCAATCTAAGACGGCGGTGATCCGCAGCGATCTCGACATCGTGATCGCCCGTACCATGGCTCGCGATGCCGCGAAAGCCCTGGGCTTCGGCGCGATCGACCAGGCTCGTATCGCCACAGCCGTGAGCGAGCTTGCACGCAATATCTTTCTCTACGCCGGCACCGGCAACGTCACGGTGCGCGAAGTAGAGAAACCCGGCCGCAAGGGCATCGAGATCATCTGTGAAGACCAGGGGCCCGGCATCGCCAATGTCGATCTGGTGATGCAGGACGGTTATTCAACCTCGCGCGGCATGGGCATGGGCCTGCCCGGCGCCAAACGCCTGATGGACGAGTTCAGCATCCGCTCGGTCGAAGGGGGTGGCACAACCATCACCTGCCGCAAGTGGCGGACATGAACAGCTCAAGTCGGTTGCCAGCACAATCGAGAGGGCGCTGAGGAGCGGCGAATCGCCAACCCTCAGCGCCCTTTACATTTGTGGTCGCGCCGGCACCACCCGATGAGCGCCAGCAGCTCATCGGGCCGCTCCTGCTGGAGCAGGTGGCCACATGCCGCGATGGTGAGCAGCGTTGGGGCCGCTCGTTCCTGCCGGTGGTGGGAGCGAACCTGTCTGTCGTTCAGGCTGCATCGCCCTATTCGGGCCTGCTATCACATCCGATAAGGTTCTCATTAGCGCAACATCATATCCATGTTGACTCATCGGTTATAATGTCCATATCCAGATCAGCCTCATAATTACTCCCCTGCTTCGTCTCTCCTCGAGCCGGCCGGCGCTCTTCTACTATGAGTAGCTGGAGTCGTATAGGCCTGTCCTGAAAGACAGTGCTCTCATGAAGCTATCTGATGATGAGCGACGACAGCACTGTTATAAAGTCGTTAATCGGCTGTTCAGCCATCATAAATGGTCCTTGATAACACGAGACGAGATTGTCGAGCAGATCTTGGATGCGTCACTTCAGCATCCAAATGCTGAACTATCCTATCTCGCGTTTGGTGTATACAATCAGACTCTCTATAACGCATGCTCCGGCAAAGAGGGACCACTGCGCTGGGAACAGGGGTACCGTGAGCTCTTCGAGATGCTCTGCGCTCAGGCTCGCCACCGTTACCCAGATCTCTGGGAGGATGCTGTTCAAATAGCGCTCGCGCTCACCTGTGAGAGGTTTGAGCGCTGCCGCGTACCACAGGCGTTCTTCCAATTCGCTTGGGGCTATTTTCGCAACGCGATTCGGCACCTCCAACCACACCGGCGCCGCAAGGGCAACGTCGCTGAGATCTCTATTGATGGTTCAGATGATGGTGCAGGTGGTGAGCTGCTTCTCAGTGCCATCTTGCCCGATCCAGATGCCCGCCCCGAGGAGCAGGCGCTCACAGCGGAGCAGCGTGCCGAACTGAACTCCATTCTTCGAGCGCTTGAGCAGGAACACCCGCGCGCCTACAGACAACTTGCTGCGGTGCGGCTCAAGTACCTAGAGGGTGAGGAAGACACTGTGATTAGCGAGATCCTCCGCGTGCCCGTGAAGCGGGTTCACGAACTGCGATCGCTTGGGCTCAAGAAGCTGCGAGCAGATGCGCGCATACGGCGGCTGCTAAGCGATATCAACGGACGCACAGACGTGGAGAAGCAGTAGCAGCATGGCAGAAATGCAAGAGTTGCTGTCATTGTGGACCTGTCAGGATCGGAAAGGATCAGGCTCATGGGACACAAAAGAATACATCGGCGCCCATCAGCCTCGCACCGCCTTTCGCACAGGGAAACTTTGGCGCAACTCTATGCCTATACCCACGAGCTGCTCATCGCAGGTTCACCTGACCCGAGAATCTCGGAACATCTTGCGGTGTGCAGCCAGTGCCGAGCCGCCTTTGATGAACTGATGGAGGTAACGCGCACAGCGACGAGCCCGAACCCCGAACCAGCGCCGGTCTATCCGACGCCGGATCTCACACGCTTGCGGCGCCCTTGGGATACCGCAGTGAGCGTTGAGCGACCCTGGTTTATCGACCAACTGCGTCGGCTCTGGCTAGAGTTCTCTCAGCCGCTTCTCCAGACTTGGCAGGCTTCGCCGTTGCTCGGAGCTCACCGCGGCGCATTGCTCTATAGCTTTCAACAACCTGCCGATCCACCACAGCCCGGCCTGCACCTTAACATCTATAGTGAGGATGAGCCAGCCCTCGCGCTGCTATCAGTGAATATTGAGCTTGGAGAGCGCGACCCGCTCGATCAGTCGGGCATCCCCGTGTCGCTGTATCTTGGCGAGATGCGCTGGCAGGCAGAGACCGACCAATCAGGGAGTGTGCAGTTCGCGCATATCCCGCGCTCCGGGCTGGATCAGCTACGCCTTGCCATCACGCTCGACCAATCAGCATGAAGGATGCCCACACCTTCGGATCGGCGTAGGGGTAGAGGTCATACTGTGCCGGGTGGATCTCCGGCAAGGCTGGCTTCTGCGCTAGCGTTGTATCAGCATGGGCCCAGTCCGCAAAGATCTCGGCGAGCGCACAGCCCGACAGGTGACGGACTGTGACCACCGCGTCACGAAAGGCAACGCCCGGCGAGCGGCCAGCGCTCAGCGCCTGATAGAAATGCTCCATCACCAGCCGCGCGACGATATCGGAAGCATCCCAGAGCGCACAGACAACGGTGGTGGCGCCAGCGTAGAGCCAAGCCCGCAGCATGCCGAGGAGTTCATCACCGGGGACAACCTGCGTCAATCCACTAGTGCAGGCGCTTAGCGACACCAGGCTCGGGCGCAGCGTTAGGTTGTGCATGATCGCCCGCGCGCTGAGTTGATCAGTGCTGCCCAGCGAAACGTACGAGCCAAGCGGGTCAAAGGGCTGGTAGACCGCATGCCCGGCGATATGCAGCGCGCGGAGGGTGGGCGCCGCGGCATACAGCGCCTCGCTCTTCGCGGCCGGGCCGATCCAGGCGCTGCCGCCCATCGCATTGGCCACGGCCCAGGCCTCACTCTCGGCGTGCTGGAGGGACACTTGCGGATCATTGTAGCCGAGGGCGATGACGGCGCCCTCGCCGACGTGGGGGCGAGCAAGGCAATTCCGCACAAGCACAGTGGCGCTTGGAGCCAGCGCAATAACTGGCCCATCCTGATCGAGCATGTAGCGCCCATCCGGGGCCCGGAGCGCCAGAAAGGGCACATGGTGCAGCGGGCCATGGGGGATTAGAAAGATCTGGCGGGATCGATCAAGCAGATCCTGCACTGGCGCTACAAGCTGATCGTAGAGTGCGCGCAGCTTGCGCTCATGCAGCCAGCGCTGCGCGGGGCGCAGCTCGTTGGGAGCCAGCGCGAGGATGTTGGGATCAAGGGGCACCTCGCGCACCACAAACTGATCATGGGTCAGGGCGAAGATAACGATCCGCGGCGGCGACACCAGGTGCTGAAAGAGCTGCGGGTTCTCTCGCTTCAGCCGGTGCACCAGATGCTCGCCGGAGGGGAGCACCCCGGTGGTGTAGTACTCGATCAGCAGCGCGTCCGGTGGAAGGTGGGCCTGAACCTCGCGCACAGTAACGACGGGCTGTTCGAATGATGCGTAGAGCTCGGGGGATTTCGCTGCCAGGAGATCGAGAAATGCCTGGGCACGCGCGCGCTCCGCTACAGCGTAGGCCTCATCGTAGCGGCGTTGCTCAAGCAGGAGCAGCACGGTTGACTCGTAGATTTGCTGGGTGGCGCCAAGCAGCCCAAGCTTAACCTCTTCGATCGCTGCGTTGCCTCGCAGCGTCTCAATCAGGTCAAGGGCCTGGAGATACGAGATGCTTGCGTCGGCGCCGCGCCCCTGCGATCGGTAAATATCGCCGCGCCGGAAGGCGGCGAGCGCGAGCACGTGCGAGTTCTGGAGGCTGCGCGCGAGCCGCTCAGCCTGCTCATACGCCACGAGCGACTGCGCCCAACGCCCAAGGGTCTGGTGGAGTAGGCCGAGGAGCAGCCAGCTGTCCATCATCACGGCCGGGTCGCCGTGTTCCTTCGAGCCCCCGATCGCAAGGCTGTGCTTGTACCAGGCCTCGCTCGCCTCAACGTCGCCGAGGGCATGGGCGAGGATCGCTTGCAGCGTGTAGAGGTTCGCCTGCTGGGCCTGGATGCCAAGGCGCTCGTAGAGCGCACCTGAGGCCTCGAACTGCTCGCGGGCCTCCTGCCAGCGCCCAAGCTGCATGGCGTTTTTCGCAACCTCGTAGCGGGCGTGGGCCTCGTGGTAGATGTCGCCAAGTTTGGTATAGAGCTCCAGACTTTGATTGCTCAGGTTCAGCCCCTGGAGGTAATACCCGATCTCGTGATAGACCATGCTCATGTTGAGCAACGTGTGAGCCTGAAAGGTCTGGTTTTCGATCGTCGTAGCCAGCGTATGAGCCTGCTGGTACGACTCCAGGGCGCGATCGTATTGCGTCTGAAACCAGTATGACTGGGCCAGCACATTCAGGGCCCGCATATGGATCTCGGCGATGGCTGTGGTATCGGCGATAAGCCCCCTCAGGATCTCCTCGCCGGCCTGATAGCTCTGCGTGCGAATCGCGTTGACACCCTCGTAGAGCGAGAGCAGGTGAAGATGGTGGGCCTGCTGGGGTTGGGCCGCGCGTAGCCTCCGGACATACTGGCGTATCCGTCCCCACTCACGGCGCTCGATCAAGGGGATGCGGAGCGCCTCCAGATGGTAGAAGCAGCTTGCCTCATCGTCGGGGAGCCGCTCTTCCAGCCTGGCGCGCTCCATGCGCTGGAGGAAGTAGTTGAAGGCCAACTCATGCAGCGTTATCTCAGCCTCGGGCTGCGCCATGCGCAACTGGTCGAGGGCTGCAGCCCGCGCCTCGTCGCACAGCTGGAACATCCCGTAGGGCTGCGTGGCTGGCTCGACATCCGCGCTACTGAGGAATGCGTCTACCACACTCGCGTCGATCTGGGAGAGCGCCACCAACAGGTCGCGGTTGAAGTAGCGCAACACGGCGCATAGTGAAAGGAGCACACTGGTCTGAGGGAGCGGGTCCTTGCACGTCATTACGCCCTCCCATCACACCCTATCGGAACCTCCGGAGCGTTGAAGCCGCCGATTGTCGAGGAGTAGCACTGATGAGAAGCTATGAGTTTAACCCCATAGGCATGGCCGCTCACAATGGTGCTCAAGGTAATGATGATCCAGGCGCCGCCGCTCTAGGTGCCGCTGCTCAAGGCGCCGCCCCAGGTGCCGCTGCTGCAGGTGGCGGCGCACCGGCTGTCGCCGTTGAAGATGTCGCTGCTGTAAAGACGATCCCGCCGCGAGCGCACACGGTAACGCTGACACTGACGACGATCAGTGATGAGCAGGGCGCCGGGCAGCCGCTTGGCAGGCGTACAGAGGCACAGTTGAAGCATATCAGGAATCTGGGGAACTTCATACTGCGCCCCATCTACGACGATGATACAAGCAAGGCTCTGGAGAGCCTATTTAGCGAACGACTTGATGGCGCCCAGCCTGCCAATGGCGCCCAGCCTGCCAATCCTGCGCTCGACTGGGCCTACCGCTGCTACAGCGTAAAGTGCCCTACGAAGGACCTCGCTGGCCAGCCACTCTTCCAGGACTTCATCTATCTCTTCAATGTCATTGTGGCCTTCGAGTGGCATCCAAGCCGCCATAATCTAGTGATGTTTGAGCGGGCCGCAAAACGCGCTGCGGACTTTCTCTTCGATGTGACCGATGGCTGGATGAGCTTCGGCCAGGTGGTCATCGGTGGCCCAGAGCTGATGAACTGCGCGGACTTTCAGGTGATGGCCTCGAACCGGCTGCTGCCGCGCAGCTGGGTGGGCGGCCTGCACGAGGAGAAAAAATACATGCCCATCCGTGTGGGCCGAGGCCTCTGGCAGAAGAACAGCCGGGGCTGCATTCCCTGGGATGAGCCCGAAGGCTATCGCGTGCTGGTCCACGAGTGGGCCCACTACGCGCTCGAGTTGCTCGATAGCTACATAGACACCCACCAAGTATACATTCCCGATGATGTGAGGACAATGCAAGGGCAGAACGAGGCGCGCCGCAGCAACCGGAGCCTCGCGGTTCCAAGGATCAGCCAACCGGTCGAGTCCATCATGTCGACGCTCGAGGGCACCAGCGAGCTGACCGCTAAACCGGGGGACGACCTTGCCGAGCGCAAGCGTTCGGAGTGGAATACCATTATTAACGGCTTCAAAGGGCGCGAAGAGAAGCCGACACCGCGATTCCCCCGGATTAAGGACGTGCCCCCAAGGCCGATCGAAGGGCCATTCCCCCTTGGCGAGCTGCCACATGTCACCCAGCTGGTGCTGGAGAATGTCACGCCCAATGACTGGTCAACAGAGCTGCTTCTTACAGCGCCGCCAGCAGCGCTCCGGCAGGAACACTGCTGGGTCTACGTGCTCAAGGGGGTGGATGAGGAGGGCATCCCGAAGAGCATCTATGCCCAGGGGACGCTCGACGCATTTACCCGCGACGGCTTCCGGCTGTTTGGCGCAGAAGCGGGTGATCATCTCATGCTGATCGGCAACGACCTGAACTGGCGTGAAAAGGTGTTTCGGGCCAAAATCGATAAGCTTGATGAGCCCGATCCTATTTATGGGCGTCGGAAGATCAGCAGACCTACCTGGGAGGATGTCACTCCCGACCCGTTTCCGATTGTTGTCGTGCAGCCTGAGCCGGTCACTTCATGCGATGACCGCACTGCGAAGCTGCGCGTACTGTTACAACAGCAGGGGGAGGGTGGGAATGGGAAGGCGGTTCATTGGGATGCCGTCCTCTATCTCTTCCCGCTCGATGAGGTAGCTAGTTCGCCTCCCGAGGGGGACGCCGCAGCTGTAGGCCGCCCCCGTATGCGTATCACTCCGGGTCAGGCCACGAACAATGCAGTGTCGCTGGATGGTCATGTCTTCGTCAAGCTCGGCAATAAGTATGTCATCGTCACCTTCTCTCAGGGCGGTGGGCCGCCAACAGGGTCGCCTGTTGGCGGCACCCCGATGACGCCGGGCTCGTCTGAGGGCAACCTGATGATCTGTTTCCAAGATCTCGGCGAGTACCCGGATAAGAACACGCATCACGGTGAGGTTCGCGTGGTAACAACCCGGTGGCCGGGCAGTACTCCTAGCGAACTGTCATCTGGCGCTCAAGCCAGGAGCTACGCCTACACGCTCTGTAGCAACGGGCCCATCCCAATCGACTACGCCCCGACCCTCGTGATGTTCTACGATCGACGGGCCGAGCTCGATGATGGCGAGGCGGTGATTCATCGTCTGGATGACGATGGCACCTGGATGCCGATTATCTCGTACCGGCCCAGCGGCGCGTGGTACGTCGCCGCACCGCTCGACCTGAAGACAACCCGCCGGCTGATTGATCCGGACCTTCCCGACAGCCAACCCCGGGTTGAGCACGTTCGCCTCTACTGGCGGCCTCGCAATACGATGTCCTCTGATTGAGAGAGGTTCGCTGCACGCTGTGACGGTGGGGCGCTGAAGAGCCAGCGCCCCGCCATTTTGCGCTCAACTGAGGGCGACGGCGTCGAGTAGTGAGGGTGCTCGCCCGAAGCCCTGAGGTGGGCGCTATGCCCGCAACAAGCGGCGAGCCCGCGCCGACCTCTCTCGAGGCGGCGGGGCTCACCAAAGACGGGGACCAGGCCGCGGTCGCGTCCCGCTAGGGGCGCTGGCTCGCCCGCATGCTCAGGCCCTGGATGACATTGCTCAGGCCGGTGGCCGAATGCCCCAAGCTGGTCACGGCCTGCGGGATCACCACCATGCCGTTGCGCGGCTCCGCGTCGGCCGGCGGGGCGACCTTGATCGCCGGGCTGTCAAAGTCGTAGAAGTGGAAATCCAACCCCAGCAGCGGCGCCAGATCCTCGATGTCGCTATAGGCGCTGATCTGCAGCTTGTGCAGGTAGGCCACCTGCTTGCCGAGGAAGAGGTCGACCGTGCTGAATGAGCGATCGTCGGCGCCCAACCAGAGTTGGTACTGGCTTTTGGCGACGCCAGCCACATCCCGCTCGCCGATCAGCGTGATCGGCACGTCCGTGGGCACGGCGCCCACGAGTTCGCTGGGCGCCTCGCCGACAGGCAAGGGCTCAATCGGGCCGCTGCTCTCCAGATACCACTGGGTGCTCTCATTCTCGCGTGAGTAGAGCGCCCCGTCGTAGTACACCACCTCGATGGTCTGCTCGGGCTGATCGTCCATCGGGGGCGTCTTGAGCGTGAGGTGGATGCGCGTGGGCGACTCGATCTCGCCCTTACCATAACCAAGGGTCTGGCCGAAGGCCACGAGCGCGAAGTCGAGGCGCGCACTGCGGAAGGGCGCCGGCGCGGGCAGCGCGTCGACGCGGGTGGGGGCCGCCGCGACGGGGCTGACGACGAGAAGGAGTAGGGCGGAGAGGATGAGAATGGGGAGGGGGTGTCTCATGCAGGCCTCCTAAGTTCAAGGTCCTTACCCTGACCTGCCGTACTATACAGGAGCCCCGCTACCTGCTGTGCACAAGCGCAGCATCCGAAGCTGCGCGTAGATCCTGGCGTTGGCGTCGCTGGCGATATGACCCACTCGCGATCCTTCAGGTCGAAGCCGAAGAAGCTGCCATCCTCGGCTCGCAGGGTCAGCACTGCGCCATCGGCAGCGATGATCTCGACCCGGCCCACTTGGGATGGGGTATTGTAGCGGCGTCGTTCACACACTGCCCCGCCTGGCTGAATGTTTTCGCATGTGATGATTAAGTAGCCCTGGAGCGGCTCGTCTTGACTCGCACCTGCGCGTAAGTGATAGTAGCGATTACCGTTTAAGAGCGTCCAACAATTCCCCAGAAGGAATGTCGTGAGTGGGTCTTCACACGCGACCATCCCTTGCGGATAGTCCTCCAAGGGCCGTGGGGTGGCGGTCGGTTGCGGCGCGCCCCACTGACGAGTCGCAACATCGAAGCTGAAGAAGTCGCCGCTGGCCGTCCGCACGGTGAGGACGAGCGCATCAGCCTGCACCATCCGCGCCCGGCCGGAGCGCGTCGGCGTCAGATACAGCTCGTCCCAAACCTGCAGCGCCCCTTGCTCAGGGTTAGCCTTCAACTTGCCGGCAATGACCCATATCCGCTTGCCATGTCGCGGCGCCAAGCAACCGCTGCTTGAGGAATTATGATCAGCTTTCGCTGGAGAATGCCGCTTCCAAAGAGGCCTTGTAGTGGATATAATAGGCCTCACCCCTGGCAGAGAAACCCAGAGCCGGCCCAGCACCTCGTCGTGCCTCACCCGGCCGCGATCGTTCACCTGCCCATATCACCCGGACGAGGCACCTATGGGCACGTTGGAGATCACCATCCGCCCGCGCGCCGGCCAGCGCTGGCCGGTGGTGGCCGAACATACGCCCCACGACAGCCCGCTAGCCCATCGCGACGAAGGCAGCCTGGAGCTCGACCGAGCCCAACTCAAGCAACTGCTGCCCAACCCGCGGGCGTACGGCGCCGCCATGGGCACGGCCCTCTTCAGCGGCCCGATCGGCCGCGCGCTCGACCAAGCGATCGGCCGGGCCGGCCCCAATCCGCTCCGCCTGCTGCTCTATATCGAGGATCAAGAGTTGCGCAGCGAGCGCTGGGAGCGGCTCTGCGTGCCGGTCAACGGCGGCTGGGAGCCGCTGGCCACCTACCAGCGCGTGCCCTTCTCACGCTACCTGCCCAGCCACGCCGACCGCCACTTTCTGCCGATCAGCCGCGCCGACCTCAAGGCCCTGGTGGTCGCCGCCAGCCCATCACGTCTCCATGAGTGGGGCCTGACGCCCTTCGACGAGGAGGCCGCGGTGCGCGGCGTGCTGGCTCGCCTGGCCGAGGCTCAGATCCCGGCCACCTTGCTGGCCACTCGTGTCGCCGGGGCCTGCGCCCCGCCCAGCCTCGATGAGATCGTCGCCCGCCTCTCCGCCGAGCAGTACACTCTGCTCCATATCGTCTGCCACGGCCGCAGCGTCGAGTACGAGGGCGCCGTAAGCTACCTCTGCCGGCCCGACAACCCCGACGCGGTGGATCCGGTTACCGCCCCACGGCTGATCGATCGCCTGAACAACCTCAGGGACGCCTCTGGCCTGCCGCACCTGATCTTCCTCTCCAGCTGCGAGAGCGCCAGCGACAGCAACGACGGCGCGCTCGGCAGCCTCGCCCAGCAACTGGTCGAGCGACTGGGCATCCCGGTGGTGGTGGCCATGGCCGACAAGGTGAGCATCACCACCGCCAACACACTTTCCGCCGCCTTCTACACCTCCCTGGCCGCCCACGGCGAGGCCGACCTGGCTCTGGTCCAGGCCACAGTGCGGGTGACCGAACAGGATGATGTGACGGTGCCGGTGATCTTCAGCCGGCTCGGCGGGGGGCCGCTCTTCACCCGGGTCAGCCAGCGCGAGCCGACCGCCGAAGATATCGAGCGCGGCCTCGGCCGGCTGGCCGAGCTGGTGGCTCAACGTGCCCCAGTGCTGTTGCCGGACCTTGAGACAGCGGCGCGCACGCTGCGCGGCGGGCTGCGGCTGGAGTTGGCCCAGCTGAGCGCTGAAGCCCAGGCCAGCCTGGACCAGGCCCGCCGGGCGGTGGAGGAGATCTGTCTGGAGGCCACCGAGCTGAGCTTCGCCGCGCTGGCCACCGGCGCTGAGCCACCGCCCTACGAGGGGCAGATCTGCCCCTTCCCCGGCCTGACCCCCTTCAGCGAGGAGCAGCGCCGCTTCTTCTTCGGGCGCGAAGAATTGACCAGCGCGCTGGTGGAGCAGTTGGAGCGCAGCCGCTTTCTGGTCATCTCAGGGCCGAGCGGCAGCGGCAAATCGTCGCTGCTGCTGGCCGGCATCGTACCCGCCCTCAAGCAGCGCCGGCCCGGCCTGAGCGTGGCCTGGTTCACCCCCGGCTCCATGCCGCTGGCCGAGCTGGAGCGGGCGATCTACGAGCAGGAGCAGGCCGACGCGAGCGAGATCCTGCTGGTGATCGACCAGTTCGAGGAGCTGTTCACCCTCTGCACCGACGAGGAGAACGAGCGCCGACCCTTCATCGCCGAACTCCACAGGCTGCAGCACCAGCACCAGATCATCATCGGGGTGCACCGCGACTTCCTCGACAACTGCGCCGCCTACCCCGCGCTCAACAGCCTGATAGACGGCAACCATATACCGATCCAGCCCCTCAGCGCAGAGGAGCTGCGCGCGGTCGCCGAGCGCCAGGCCGCCGCCGTCGGCCTGCGCTTTGAGGCCGGCCTCCTCGGCGTGCTCAGGCGCGATCTGAGCGATGCCTCCAGCGCGATGCCGCTGGCTCAGCACGCCCTGCGCGAGCTCTGGCAGCGCCGCCGCGGCCGCTGGCTGCGCGCCCACGATTACGACGAATTGGGCGGGATCCGGCGCGCCATCACGCACTCCGCAGACGAGATCTATCGCAGCCTCGACGAGGCCGGGCGCCGGCAAATGCACGACATCTTCGTGCGCCTGACCCGCATCGATCGTGGCACCCAACCCGATCCGGGCGCTGACTGGCGCGACACGCGCCAGCGCGTCCGCTTCGACGAGCTCATCCCCGCCGACGAGACGGGCCAGCCCGATGAGGCGGCCCGCCAGGCGATCGCGGCGCTGATCGAGGAGCTGAGCGAGCGCGGGCTGGTGGTGCGCAACGGCGGGTTGGTGGAGGTGGCCCACCAGGCGCTGATCCGTTCCTGGGAGCGGCTGCGCCGCTGGCTCGATGATGAGCGCCAGCTGCTCGTCCAGCTCGACGAACTGCGCCAGGCCGCCACCGATTGGGCCGATAACCAGGGCAAGGAGGGCTTCCTCTGGGCCGGCAGCCGGCTGTCGCAGGCCGAGGCCCTGGCTGAATTGGGGCGCTTTCGCCTCAACGCCGGAGAGCGGCGCTTTCTGCTCGCCTGCGCCGAGGCCCGCCGCCAGGCCGCCGAGGCCCAGGCCCGGCAGCTGGCCCGCGAGCAGGAGTTGCGCCAGGCCGCCGAGCAGGCCCTGGTCCGCGCCGAGGAGAACCGCCGCCTGGCCGAGCGTCTGCAGGCCGAGGCCGAAGCCCAAGCCGAGAACGCCCGCCTGCGCCGCGAGGAGGCGCTCGAGCAGAAGGGCCGCGCCGAAGAGGCCCGCCAGCAGGCCGAGCAGGCCCGCAGCCTGGCAGAGCGCAATGAGCAGCGGGCCCGTCGTATCGCCCGCCGGCTCAGTATCGCCACGATCGCCCTCATCGGCCTGGCCGGCGTCGCCTTGGCGCTGATGGTCATCGCCTTTGACCAGCGCGCGGCTGTCCTGCGCCAGCGCGACTTGGACAACGCCCGCGCCGCGCTGCAGCGCGGCCAGCCCGACACGGCCCTGGAGACAGCCAATCGCTACGCCGACGACGCCGAGGCCGCCTACCTGCTCGCCGAGGCCGCCGACCGCAGCGCCCGCCGCGTCCACAGCATTTTGAGCGATTTTAATGACCCCGTTCGCGTGGTCAGCTACAGCCCGAACGGCGCCAGTTACCTGGCCGGCTCCGCTAGCGGCAAGCTGCGAATCTGGGAGCGGGCCAGCGGCCGGCTGCTGCGCAGCTACGAGAGAGAAGACAGCATCAGCGCGGCGGCCTTCGCGCCAGGCGCCGATATTGTGGTGATCGGTAGCTTCACCGGTGAGTTAGTCGCCCTTGGCGCGGCCGCGGATACCCCCTTCACCTCCGCAGACGGTGGCGAGATTCGAGCCGGTGGCGAGATTCTGAGCCTGGCCTTCAGCCCTGATGGGGCTCTCCTGCTCAGCGGCGACGCCGAGGGCAATCTCCAGCTGTGGGACCCGCAAGCCCACACACTGCGGGCGACCCTCCTCGAAGTGCCCGATAGGATCAGCGGGGTGGCCTTCGTCGAGCAGGGCCGCATCGCCGTCGCGGCCACGGAGGCGGGCCAGGTCTACCTCTTCGATACCGCCAACTGGGAGGAGTTGCAAGGCTTTGAGCTGCGCGATCCCGACGGCCCCGATTCCGACGGCGATCTGCTCCCCGACGTCTGCCTGATCACGAGCCTGGCGGTGCTGCCCAGCCCGGACGGCGAGCAGCTGCTCGCCGGCTGCGAGGACACCAGCATCCAGCGGTGGTCACTTGGCGGCGCGCCGATCCAATGGTACCAGAGCCACGATGCCAAGGTGATCAGCCTGGCCGCCAGCGCCGATGGCGCCCGTTTCGCCTCCAGTTCCTACGATCAGTCGATCCTCCTCTGGGATGTCGCCTACGGCGCGCCCATCCACAGCTTCAGCGGCCACGACGCCGAGGCGAACAGCCTGGCGCTCAGCCCCGATGGCACGGCCCTGCTGACCGGCTCCTACGATGGCACCGTCCGGCTCTGGGACACCAGCAGCTTGCAGTTGGAGCGCAGCCTGGCCCAAGCTGGCGACGGCCAACTCGGCCAGGTGATCACCCTGCGGCCAGACTCCGACAGCCTGCTGGCCGTCGATCAGGCCGGCGGAGTGATCCGTTGGGGGCTGGCCGATGGGACACCGCTGAACGAGCAAAAGCTCCCCGGCCGCCTGCTGGCCCTGAGCGGGGACGGCCAGCGGGCCCTGCTCCAGCTTCCCGAGGGGCTGGTGGCCTTCTGGGATCTGGAGGCCAACACCATGATCAGCAGCTTCGAGGCCGAGCCGCTGCCTCCCGAGCAGGCCAACGATCCACCTGGCCGGACGCCAGCGGCGCTGAGCGCCGACGGCTCGCTGGCTCTGCTGACCCTCTCCTCAGGCGACACCGAGTTGCGTGCCGCCGAGGACGGCCGGCTGCTCCATCGCTTCGGCCCCGAGGACAGCGAGGTCAGCGCGCTCGCCATCAGCCCCGACAGCAGCCAGGCCCTGTTCGGCTACGCCAATCACACTATCGGCCTCTGGAACCTGAGCGACGGCCACTTGGTCCGCTGGTTGAACGGCCATATCGACATCATCACCGCAGTGGCCTTCTCCCCCGACGGGACCCGCGCCATCTCCGGCTCGTGGGATCGCACGGCCAGGATCTGGGATCTGGCCAACGGCGAGTCGCTGATCACACTGGAGGGCCACACCCGCGCCCTACGGGCGGTGGCTCTGAGCGACACCTTGGCCCTCACCGGCAGCGACGATCGCAGCGCGCGGCTCTGGGATGCGGCTAGCGGGCGCGAACTAGCGGCCTACGAGGAGCACTTCGCCTCCGTGAACGCAGTCGCCATCAGCCACGACGGCCGCAGCGCCTTCACCGCCACCACCAACGGTGAAGTCGCCCGCTGGCACTCGCTCACCGGCAGCGAGCTACTCAATTGGGTGCAGAAGAATCGCCCCGTCGCGCCGTAAGAGCGATGGAAGGGACAGCCGCCAGCAACGGGCGAGACGCTGCCGGCGTGCCGCCGATCAGTCGTCGGTACCTGCAAACGCTGGCGATGCTTGCGCTCCTGATAGAGGTTGCGCTCTTTAGCGTCGTGGTATGGAAGCTGTGGAGCGTCTACCAGTGCTATCGTCACTTGAAACAAGAGGCGATATACGTGACTGATGCTGTGACGGCAAGCATCCGTGCAACACGTTTGCCCTTCGGCTGCTGCCCAACGCCTCGTGCCCGTACAGCGTAGTCCGTACCGCGAGAGCCTCACAAAGCCAGAGAGCCAAGCGACATGGCTAAAAAAGTCGCCTGAAATTGCACTAGCTGCCAACTGCGCCGTTGGCGGCTGCCTGGGAGCGCCTCGATCCCGCTCAGAAGGGCCGCGCTCCAGCGGCACTGGCCGACGAGGATCAGATGGCAGACATCAGGGTAACTGGGGCTCGTTCCGGGGAAGACGACGGTCGGCTGAAGCTGCCGCTCCCGCAGCGCCGCCGCCGTTGACACACCATTCGCCGCATGTGATAATGCAAGCACTTCCTGTACTGCAGCCCGCTGTAGAGCCTGCCAAAGCGCGCCAGCGCTGCCTCACGCTCGGGCATCCCTCACCTGGAACGGCGAGGTGTCTTCGGCCGCCCTGCTGTTCCGCCGACCTCCCGATCCCGCGTACATGGCGGAAGGCGCACGGGCCTGGCGAAGGACAGCCTGTTGCCCATGGATGCCCTGCTAGTCTACATCGCGGCCGACCAGCGGCTGGCTCTCTGGCGCGCAACGCCACTCCCCGACCGTGACCGGGGTACTGTGCTGTTCGCCGACATCTCCGGCTTCACCACGCTGACAGAGACGCTGGCCCGGGCCCTCGGCCCCCGCCGTGGCGCCGAGGAGGTCACCCGGCAACTCAATGAGGTCTACGATGTGCTCACCGCCACGGTAGAGCGCTACGGCGGGAGCATCGTCGGCTTCAGCGGCGACGGATTCATCTGCTGGTTCCCCAGCGATGACGGCACAGGATCGGACGCGCGCAGCGCCGCCCTCGGCGCTGTCACCTGCGCCCTGCACATGCAGAACGGCATGCGCCGCTTCGCAACACTCGCGCTCGCAGGGGGCGAGCAGGTGAGCCTGGCGATGAAAGTCGCGGTTGCCAGCGGCCCCGTGCGGCGCTTCCTCGTCGGTGATCCTGCGGTCCAACTATTCGATGTCCTCGCCGGCGCGACTCTCGACCGGCTTGGCGCCATCGAGGGCTTTGCCGCCAGGGGCGAGGTGTGGGTCGATCAGCCGACGGCCGACCTACTCCCCGATGCGACCATCGAGTGGCGCGAGCCGCCCGGTTGGGGTCGCGCCGCCATCGTGCGGGGCCTGCAGGAGGAAGCCTCGCCGGCGCCGTGGCCGGAACTGCCACCTGGGGCCCTGCCCGCCGATCAGCTGCGGCCATGGGTGCTGCCGGCTGTCCACGCGCGGCTGCTCAGCGGGTAGGGCGCTTTCCTGGGCGAGTTGCGGCCCGCCGCGATGCTCTTCCTCAAGTTCGACGGGATCGACTACGACGGCGATGACGGCGCGGGCGCAACCCTCGACGCCTATATCCGCTGGGTTCAGGGCGTGCTGGCGCGCTATGACGGGACGCTGCTCCAGCTGACGATCGGCGACAAGGGATGTTACCTCTACGTCGCCTTTGGGGTGCCGACCGCGCACGAGAACGACGCCGCCAGGGCGGTGGGCGCGGCCCTCGAGCTGCGCGAGCCGCCGCCCGGCGCCAGCCTGCCGTCCCTCTTCGGCAAGGTGCAGATCGGCGTCAGCCGGGGCATGGTCTACGCCGGCGAGTACGGCGGGGCGACCAGGCGCACCTACGGCGCGATGGGCGACGAGGTGAATCTGGCGGCGCGCCTGATGCAGCGGGCCGCCCCCGGCGAGGTGATCGTCAGCGGACGGGTGGTCGAGCGCACGGCCAGGCTCTTCAGCTACCGGGCTCTGGGGAGCGTCGCGGTGAAGGGGAAGGCCGAGCCCGTGCCGGTGTTCGCGCTGCTCGGGCGAAGCGCGGCGCCGGCGGCTGCGCTCCAGGGCCTGCCCAGCCCAGCCTCCGCCCCGCAGCTAGTCGGGCGCAGCACGGAGCGCGCGCAGCTGGCGGAGCGCCTCGAGCGGGTGCGGCGCGGCGAGCCCGCCGGCCCGGTTCTGATCGAGGGCGAGGCCGGCATCGGCAAGTCGCGGCTGGTCGAGGAGTTGCTGCAGCAGGCCGCCGCAACCAGGATGCGCTGCCTGGCCGGCGCCGGCGACGCGATCGAGCGCGCAACACCCTACCACGCCTGGCGCCCGGTCTTCAGCCAGCTCTTCGCGCTCGACCAGCACGCCGACGACGCCGAGGCTCGGCGCGCCGCCGTGCTGGCCCGCCTCGCGGACTGGCCCGAGCTGCTTCCCCTTGCCCCGCTGCTCAACGCGATCCTGCCGCTCGACCTGCCGGAGAGCCCGCTCACCGCGCCGATGGCCGGCCAGGTGCGCGCCGACAATACCGTGACCCTGTTAACCAGGCTGCTCCAGGAGGCGGCGGCCGGCCCGCTCCTGCTGCTGATCGAGGACGCCCACTGGCTCGACTCGGCCTCGTGGACCTTGCTTGCCGAGTTGGCCCGCGACCTACCCGCAGCCCTGCTGGTCGTCACGACGCGTCCGCTCGAGAGTCCCCGGCCTGCGGCTGCCGAGCGCCTGCTCGATCGACCCGATGCGCTCCATCTGCGCTTGGGCGCCTTGGCCACGGACGAGGTCGCAGAACTCATCCGCCAGCGCCTCGGCGTGGCCGAGTTGCCCACGCCGATCCTCGAGCTGATCCAGGAGCGGGGCGAGGGTAATCCCTTCTTCAGCGAGGAGTTGGCCCTCGCGCTGCGCGATGCTGGCGTGCTGCGCATCGAGGAGCCGGCCGGGGGCGGGCCGCGGCGCGTCTCGCTCGCCCAAGCCGACCTGAAGTCGCTCAGCCTGCCCGACACCGTCGAAGGAGTGATCACCAGCAGGATCGATCGGCTCGCCCCGTCGCTTCAGCTCACGCTCAAGGTAGCGAGCGTGATCGGGCGCATCTTCACCGCGCCGCTGCTCCAGGACATCCACCCGATCGAGCGTGATAAGCCGCAGCTCCCCGAGCAGCTCAGCAGCATGATCCGCCTCGACCTCATGCTCGCCGATAGTGGCGAGCCCGACCTGACCTACCTGTTCAAGCATGTGATCACGCAGGAGGCGGCGTACAACCTGATGCTGTTCTCCCAGCGGCGCGAGCTGCACGCTGCCGTTGCCCGCTGGCACGAGCGGCGCTTCGCCGACGATCTGTCGCCCTTCTACGCGGTGCTGGCGCACCACTGGATGCGCGCCGAGTCGCCCGCCAAAGCGATGGAGTACCTCGAGAAGGCCGCCGACCAGGCCTTGGGCCGCGGCGCCTTCAAGGAGGCGCGCGACTTCTACGCGACATTGCTCGAGCTCACCACCGAGCCAGCCGAGGGGGACGGGGCCACTCGCCGCCGCGGTCGCTGGATCTCGGGGTTGGTCCACGCCAATCGCGGCCTCGGCCAGCTCACCGAGACGCGCCGCTACGGCGAGCAGGCGGCTGCGATCTTCGATCGGCCCGTGCCGGGCCGCCCCGTCATCGGGCTGCTGGCGCAGATCGCGCTGCAGATCGGCCACCGTCTGCTGCCTGGTCGCCTCGTGCGCCCGGTCGCTGACGCGGACGAGCGTGCTGCCCTGGAGGAGGCCTCGCGCGTCTACCGCGAGCTCACCGCGGTCTACTGGTCCAGCAACCAATTGGCGCTCAACCTCTACAGTATGGTGCGCCGGCTCAACATCTCCGAGCGTATGGGCCCCAGTGAGCATCTGATCGAGTCCTACGGCATGATGGCCTTCGCCTGCCACGCCGTGCGCCTCCACGGGCTGGCGCGGCGCTATGCCGAGCGCGTCGAGGCGGCGGCTGCCCAGATGGACGCGCCGCTCTCGTATGCGCTGGCCCTGAATGCCATCAGCTTGGGCCTCTTCGGAATTGCCGATCTCGATAGTATCAGGCGCAACACGGAGCGCTCCGAGGAGATCTACCGCCGCTTCGGCGATTGGCGCGGTTGGGGCGAGAGCATGATCATCCGTGCCACGATCGCCCTCTTCGAGGGCGACTTCGCCGAGGGTCTCCAGCGCTATGAGGCGGTGCTCCCGGTAGCCCTGCGCAGCAGCAACCGCCTGCACCAGATCTGGGCCTACACAGGGTTCGCCAGCGCCTTCCTCAGGCTCGGCCGGCACTCCGAGGCGCTTGTGGCCGCCGAGCAGGGGCGCGCCCTCAGCGAGGAGAACGCCGAGCGGGTCACCGAGATCAGCTGCTTAGGGGTGCTGGCTCAGGCCTATTTGCTGCTCGGCGAGCCGGAGGCCGCCCGCCAACGGGCAGCACACGCCGCGGCCCTGATCGCACCGTCGCCCACGCCCACCGGCAGCCACGCCTACCAGGGCTACCTGTACACGGCGCTGACCTTCCTCGCCCTCTGGGAGGCGGCTGGCCCCGGCGAGCGGGCCGCCGCGGCCAAGGCAGCCCGCCAGGCCTGCGGCTTTATGCGCACCTTCGCCAGGGCCTTCCCGTACGGTCAAGCGGGTTTCGAGCTCTGTGAGGGGCTGCGGGCGTGGTGCGAGGGCAAGGCGGAGCGCGCCCGCGCCGCTCTGCGCCGCAGCCTCGCCAGCGCCCGCAAGTTCAAGCTGCCCTACGAGGAGGGCTTGGCCCGCTACGAG
>DAOUGF010000010.1:0-13279 GCA_034429295.1 Chloroflexaceae bacterium | reverse complement strand
CTGTGCCCACGGCCTGCGGGCGACCCGACTCATCGTCGGGCTTGAGCCCTGGCCAAGCGCGGTGGCCCGCTCCTGCTGGTTGCGCCCTGCCCGATCCGGCGTGCTGATGCCAACCCCGCCGCAGGACAAGCGAAGCCGGGGCGCTTGGCGTTGGCACAACCGATGCTTGCACACCACTCCGACCGTAGATCCGCCGCCGGCCGTGGCGGATGGCTCTGCCCGACAATGAGATGGGTACGCTACCGGGCGGAGGCATAGCACAGCCTTCGGGCTTGGGGGAGGTCCGGAGGGGGCAGCGCCCACTCCGGCGGGGGTGCAGGGGGCGGAGCCCTCCTGCAGAGGCTCGCACCGCCCAGGTGGTAGTGGTACGGGGCACCACCCCGAAGCGCCGTGCGGGGGTGTGGGGGCAAGCGCCCCCACAAAGCCATGCACCACGCAAGTGGTACTGCCTCGGGGCAGCGCCCCGCCTGGCGCCGTGGGCGCTGGGGCGGCGGCGCGCCCGATTGACGCCCGCCCCAGATCGGGTAAGATAGGCCCGCTATGCACAAGAATACCTTCGTCTGCCGGGGCCGGGCGCCGCGCGCCTCGCTCCTCAGAGGCGCGCCATGATCCCACGCGCCCTCTTCCCCCTGCTCCAGTGCCCAACCTGCCGCTCACGCGACCTGTTCGTCGTCGCCGAGGGTGTGCGCTGCGCGAGTTGCGACAATCTCTACCCCTTCCACGACGGCTATATCGACCTCATGCCCCGCGAGGCCGCCTACGGCTACGTCTCCAAGTATGTCACCGACGAACAGGAGTTGGCCGAGGAGCTCGATTATCGTGAGCTTGCCCCACCCCTGCTCGCCGCAGGCGTCCGCGACCGCGCCCTGCGCCGCATGCTGCGCTTCCAGCCCGGCGATACGGTGCTCGACAACGGCTGCGGCACCGCCAAACACGCCGTCTGGAACGCCGACAAAGTCGGCCTCATGGTGGGCAGCGACCCCGCCACGCTCTTCGCTGACCAGGCCTTGGAGCGGGTGGCGCTCGCCAAAGCTGACTCCCGCAGCCTGCCGTTCGCCGACGGCAGCTTCGATAAGGCCTTCGCGATCGATATCCTCGAGCACTTCCCCCTCGATGTGATCGACGCCTATCTCGCCGAGACGGCTCGCGTGCTGCGCCCCGGCGGGCGCATGCTCGCCTTCTCCAACACCCGCGAGATGTCTCCCATCCAGCCGCTGATCAACCTCAGCCGCCGCCTCGGCCGCCTCTTCGTCCGTGCCGGTATCTACGACTTCTCCCGCGAGGCCCGCCGCAAGTCGGATCACCTCAAGGCCCTCGAGACTTGGGAGGATGTGCTCGCCGCCTTCGAGCGCGCCGGCCTGCGCCCTGTGAAGGTGGTCTTCTGGAATAGCCTCTTCACCACCTTCGTTGAGCATGTGCTTATGAAGCTTGGCGAGGCGGCGCTCGGAAGGCAGAAGCCGACAGGCAAAGGGCAGCAGTCTGATTCGGCTCCGGCGCACGTCGCTGAGGGTGTGGCCCGCGAGATCCGCGCCCGACGCCGCGTACGCAAGCAGCTCAGGCCGGGCAGTCCCGTCTATTTAGCCCTCATGGCCGTCACCCTGCTGATGGAATTGGACCTCTGGCTCTTCGGCTGGATGCGCTGCGGCAGCTACTTCATTCTGGTGGAGAAGCCCTCCTGACCGTGGGTGATCGATCGCTCGCTAACCGATCGCCCAACAACGCGTATGCACTACCGCCCTCTCAGCGAGGCCGATGCCGAGCGCTATCTGGCGATCGAGAGCTACGCCTTCAGCTCCAACCCCGACCGGAGCGGGCTGAATGCGGAGCGGCTCGCGCGATTCCGTGGCCTGTTTGTGGACGGCGCGCTGGTGGCCCAGCTGCAGCTCATCCCGCTGCAGGTCCGCACCGGGGTCGGCGTGGCGGCCGCCGCGGGCATCGGCTCGGTCGCCAGCCCGCCGGAGGCCCGCAGGCGCGGCTATGTGGCTACCTTGCTCCGCAACCTCGCCGACGAGTTGCGGGCGGGCGGCACGTCGCTGGCGATCCTCTACCCCTTCAAGCGCTCCTTCTACAGCCGCTACGGCTGGGCGACCTTCTTCGAGCGGCGGGTCTATCGCGGCGAGATCGCCCGCTTCGCCTCGTTCAAGCGGGCGCCTGGCGCCTTCACGCCAGCCGGCCCCGCCGATATTCCCGAGCTCGACCGCATCTACCGCCGGGCGCTCCACGGCCGCTTCGGGCTGATCGTGCGCGACGAGGCCTGGTGGCGCGAGCAGGTGCTGCAGGATTGGGAGGGCCGCCAGTGGCACGCCTACATCTGGCGCGACGAGCAGGGCCAGGGCCGCTCCTACATGGTCTACCGGCTCGAGCGCGAGAGTGAGGGCCGGCGCCTCTTCTGCCGCGAGATCGCCGCGACCGATCCGCTCTCCCGCGCCCAACTCTTCGCCTTCTTCGCGCTCCATCAGGATCAGGTCTTCGGCGTGCGCTTCCCCGCCCCCGCCGACGCCCCGGTGAACATGCTGCTGCCCGACCCGCTCGAGTGCACCGTCGAGCCCCACTTCATGCTGCGCCTGCTCGATGTGCCAGCCGCCCTCGAGGCCCACAGCTTCGCTCGCGAGGCCGCTGGCCGCCTGACGCTCGCCGTGAGCGACGATTGGATCGCCGAGAACCAGGCTGTCTATGAGTTGGAGTTCGACCACGGCCGCTGCCGCGTGCGGCGCCTGCCCGCCACTCAAGAGGCCGACCTGAGCTGCGACGTGGCGACCCTCGCGCAGATCTACAGCCGCTACCTGCCGCCCCGCACGGCGGCCGCCTTTGGCCTGCTCACCGTCGCGGATCGCTCCGCCCTCGCCCTCGCCGAACGCGCCTTCGCCGGCCTCGCGCCCTTCTGCACCGACTTCTTTTAAGGCTGAAAGGAGAGCGTCAATGCGCCGTCGCACCTTCCTCGGCCTGCTGAGCGCCCTTGCCGCCGGAGCCGCCGGCCTGTCCGCCGTTCGGCCCGTCGCCGCCCAGAGCGAGCGACTGATATGGTGGGACCCGGCCACGCCGGCACTCCCGCCCGACCTCGTCGTGCTCGAGTGGCGCTACCTTTCGGGACGCATCACCGCCGATGGAGAGGATTTCGGCTTCGTGCTCTCTCTCGCCAGGTATTACCCGCCCCTCAGCCCCGACCAATTCCCGCCCCAGCTCCTGGTGACGCGCCAGGAGCTTGCCGGCGACGGTGGCCATGTCACCCGCACCTATCCCAGCACGCCAGGCTACGATATCCCCTCCGCCACCTACACCTACACGGCCACAGGCGGTGCGGCCGCCTCTGCAACGTGGCGGCTCGACGAGGCGGCGCAGCGCTACGAGCTGAGCGTGAGCAGCCCCGAGCTGAGCCTGAGCGGGCTGACTCTGGAGCCCGTGGGCGCGCTGATCGCAGAAGGCGGCACTGGGGATATCCTCACGGCCCAATTCGGCAATGTGGCGGTCCGCTCCGACTATTACGCCGATTGGGTGGAGATCCGCCGCGAGGGCGAGACGATCGGCTACGGCCGGCTGGATATGCAGACGCTCAAGCCCAGTGGCGTCCCGTCCTCCACGAACTTCGCTCACCACTGGTTCGCGGTGGCCGCCGAAGTCGCGGGCGAACCGGTCTGGATCAGCGCGTGGCGCCTCGAGTCCGACGTGACTACCTGGGCGGTGACGATCGCCCGCGGCCGCGGCGCTAGCTGGCGCGTGGAGAGCTTCTCCGAGCAGACGTCCGGGGTGGCCTTCCCGCTCGAGGTGACGATCCTCGACTACCAGATGCAGCCGATGCCCGCCGATACGCCGCCCCGCCGCACCGGTCGTCGCTGGCGCATCAGCGCGGGCGTGGCCGTGCCGGGCGACCTGCTTGACCTGGAGATCGCCGTGCCGCCCGGCCAGTTCATCACTGGGGCGCGGGTGGCCGGTAGCTTTGCCGGCGCGACTCCAATGCAGGAGGCCCTTACGATGGAGGCCGCCGGCACAGTGGGCGGCGCGCCGCTCGAGGGCGTCCAGTTCGCTATCGCCGAGTCTACCTTCCACGAGCCCGCTCCGTGGGTCGCCCTACCGCTCCTGCACCGATGAGTATCCGTCCGCTTTACATCTCGCCGGTGGGCCGCGGCGGTGTGGATTTCGGCATCCAGAACATCACCCGCGCCGTGCGGGCGGCTGGGCTGCGCCCCGAGCTGCTGCGGCTGCCCGAGATCTACAACTTTCTGCCTGCCCTCATCCCCCGCGCCCTGCCGGACGGCTGGTGGCGCGGCTTCGACATCCTGCAGGGTCGCTCGCGGGTGGCCTTCAGCTTCCGCGGCAAAGGGCTCCCGGTGGTGACCACGGTGCATCATCTCACCACCGACCCGGAGTTGCAGCCGTACAGCTCTTTCGCCCAGCGGCTCTTCTACCGGCTGGTGGAGTCGCGCTACGACGGGCTCTCGGTTGCTCACGCCGACGCCGTGGTCTGCGTGAGCCGCTTCACCCAGCGGCAGGTGGAGGCGACCTACGGCCGCGCCGACAGCACGATCATCTTCGACGGCATCGACACCGATGTCTTCGTGCCCACACCGGGCTTAGCCCGGCGCGACGATGGGCTGCCGTCGTCCGACGCTCGCATCAGGCTGCTCTTCGTTGGCAACCGCACGCGCCGCAAGGGCTTCGATCTGCTGCCGCGGATCATGGATCGCCTGCCGGACGACTACCGGCTCTACTACACCGGCGGCTTTCAGGGGAAGGATTCTGGCCCGCCCCACCCCCGCATGACGCCGATCGGCTCGCCTGACCGGGCGGGGTTGGTGGCGGCCTATCAGAGCTGCGATATCCTGCTCTTCCCATCGCGCCTGGAGGGCTTCGGCATCGCGCCGGCCGAGGCGCTCGCCTGCGGCCGCCCCGTGGTGACGACGAACGCCTCGGCGCTGCCGGAGGTGGTGGACCACGGCGAGAACGGCTTTCTGGTCGCCCGCGACGATGTGGCGGGGTACGCCGAGCATGTGCGTATTCTTGGCGAGGACGCCGCGCTGCGCCGGCGCTTCGGCGAGCACGGCCGCGAGAAGGTTGTCCGCTGCTTCGGCTACGACCAGCTCGGCCAGGGCTTCCGTGCGCTCTACGAGCGGCTACTCGGGAAGTGAGCGGAGTTTGCCACCAAACCCCTACCCTCTCCCCTCTCCCTTCTCTGTCCGCAGGCGTCGCAGGAACGCGCGCGCCGGGGCGGCGCCGAGCAGGGCGGTGAGCCCGAGGTAGCCGGCTGCGCCGAGGGCGACGGCCAGCGCGAGCCACCCCAGGAGCAGCGGGAGGTCGCGAAGCCAGTGGTACGGGTGGGCCGCCGTGAGCGCCGGAACTACCTCGCGGGAGGCCGCGCTCAGCGCCGCCAGACTCAGGCCAAGCACGCAGGCGGCCAGGGCCGAGCAGGCCACCGTGCGCCAGAGCGGGCCGTCGCGCCAGATGCCGGGCAGTGCCGCGCCCAGCAGGGCGAGCAGCAGCAGTGCCTCGACGTTGTTGGCGAAGCTGAAGGCGAGGGCGAGGGCGGCCACATCGTTGCCGGCCCGCAGCAGGAACGTGCCGAGGCCCAGATTGATCCCTACCTGGAGCAGGCCAACCAGCACGGGCGTCCAGGTGCGCTGCATGGCGTAGAAGCTGCGGATGAGGATTTCGGAGGCGGCGAAGGCGGGCAGGGCGGCGGCGTAGCCGGCCAGGGCGCTGACGGTGTACTGGAGCGAGAGTGGATCGAAGGCGCCGCGCTCGTAGAGGGCGCGGGTCAGCGGGAGGCCGAGCGCCAGCAGCGCGGCGGCCGAGGGCAGGGTGAGCCAGAGGATCGTGCCGAGGGTGCGGCGCACGTCGGCGGCGAGCTCGGCCGTGCGCCCCTCGGCCACCAGGCGGGCTAGCCGCGGGAAGGCCACCTGGCTCAGGCTGAGGGAGAAGATGCCGTAGGGCAGCATCATCAGGCCGTAGGCGTAGCCCAGGCCGGCCAGCTTGGCGGCGCCGTCCTCGAGCCGCGCGGCGAGCGTGAAGGTCACGACGATGCTGAGATGGGCCGCGGCCTGGCCTACCACCCGCGGCCCCATCTGCCGGGCCACCCGCGCCACCTCCTCCATGCCGCGCCCCAGGTGCGGCTGCAGCTTCATGCCGATGGCGCGGAGGCCGGGGAGCTGCACCAGCAGGTAGAGCAGGGCGCCCACGACCACGCCCCATGCCATGCCCCAGATCCCCAGCCAGGGCGCGAGCAAGGCTCCGCCGATGATCCCGAGGTTGTAGACCGACGGGGCGAGGGCCGGGAGGGTGAAGCTGTCGCGGGCGTTGAGAGCGGCCATCGCCAGGCCGCCGAGGCCGAGCAGCAGCGGCGAGAGCAGGAAGAGCCTGGTGAGCTGCGCGGTCAGGGCGAGGGTCGCCTCGTCGAAGTCTTGGCCGCCGTAGAGCGCCTGCACCAGCCAGGGGGCGGCGACGAAGATCACCGCGCTCGCTGCCGCCAGCGTGACGAGAGCCCAGCTCACCACAGCGCTGGCCAGGCGCCAGGCTCGCGCCTGGCCGTCCCGCTCCCAGACCTCGATGAACACGGGGATGAAGCTGCTCCCCAAGGCCCCACCGATGATCACGAGGTAGAGCAGGTCGACGATAGTGAAGGCAGAGCGGTAGGCGGCGGCCTCGGCCGAGGTGCCGAAGAAGAATGAGGCGATCACGTCGCGCAGCAGGCCGGTGAGGCGGCTCAGGATGAAGCCGCCCATCACGATCAGGCTGTTACGGAGCGCGCCGCTCTGGGCGCGGCGCAGCAGCGAGGTGAGTTGGGCGCTCACGGGCGCCCTCCTTCGCCCCCGCGCCTCGTTGGGGCCTGGCCCCGAGTCAGTACCACCTGTGCGGTGGGCGGCTCTTTGTGGGGGCAAGCGCCCCCACGCCCCCGCCGGACTTCACCTGCGCGGTGGGCGGCACCTGGGCATTGCGCGCCTTTGCAGGCGGGCTCCGCCCCCTGCACCCCCGCCGCCTCGCGGCGCTGCCCCGAACCACTACCACCTGCACGGTGGGTGAGGATGCGGGCGGGCTCTGCCCCCCGCGCCCCCCGGCAAAGGGGCTGGCGCCCCTCTGCACACCCCCAAGCAGGATGGCCGTACCGTGCTAGCGGTGGGCAGCGTACCCATCCCATCGACGGGCAGAGCCATCCGCCTCGCCCGGCGGCTGATCTGTGGTCGGGGTAGTGTGTACGCATCGGTTGTGCTGCTTGCTTCCTCACATCGGGTTCGGGAAAGCTTGGTGTTGGCACGCCGGAACGAACAGGGCGCAACCAGCGGGCGAGAGCCGCCGCGCTCGGCCAAGGCTCAAGCCTGACGATGAGACGAGGTAGCAGATCAGCGGCGGCACGGCACTGGTCTCCGGCTTTGGGGTCCAGGGGCAAGGCCCCTGGCGCCGGGGAGTGGTGAGGGGGCGAATGCCGAAGGTATCCTCGAAGAGTGCGTCCGTCCCCTCGCCGCTGGGGGAGCGGGGGCGGCGGACGCAGTGGCGCGAAGCGCTTGCGCCCCGCACGCACCGTGTCGCAGACATCCACCGCCGCTGGCGGCGAGCCGGGGGAGCGGGGGCGGCAGCGCCCTGTAGCGAGCGCGGAGAGTTGCACAGAAGATGCCCTTCTGGTATACTTGCGCGTTAGTGATCGGCGGGGGCGCGTTTGTGTGCGCCTCCCCACAGAGCAACAAACAGCGCTTGATTATACTGGAGGACTGACCCCTTGGCGAACACGAAGTCGGCGAAGAAGCGCATCCGCAGCAACGAGCGCAAGCACCTTCGCAACACCATGTACCGCTCGCGCGTGAAGACGGCGATCAAGAAGGCTGAGCAGTCGATCTTCGGCGGCTCGCCCAACGAGGACCTGATCCGCGAGGCGATCAGCACCCTCGATAAGGCCGCCGTGAAGGGCATCATCCACAAGAACAACGCCGCCCGCCGCAAGTCCCGCCTGATGAAGAAGCTCAACGCCGCGGCTGCGTAGTTTCTATAACAGTCCGCAGCGAGAGAGCCGCCCCCCAAGTTTCAAGCTTGGGGGGCGGCTTGGCTTAGGCAGCGGGAGCCAATCTCGCAAAACAGCACTACAGGCTACGGGCCCCGGCCCGCTGGCATGCCTCGGCCACAAACAGCTCCAGAGCCGTCTCGGCCTGGATGCGCCCTGTCTTCGTGGCGATATCCAGCTCCAGCAGGCGGTCGTGGAGCCGTGGCAGCTCGCCGGGGCCGAAGCCTCGCACTTGCTCCACCGCCTTCCGGACCACGAACGGCTTCTGGCCGAGCTCGGCGGCGATCTCGTCTGGGCGCATGCGTCGCCCCGCCAGATCCTGCACGCCGATCAGGATGCGCAGCTGCCGGGCGAGCATGAAGAGCACATAGGTGGCCGCTTGGCCATCCTCCAGCAGCGTCCGCGCGCCCCGCAGCGCCGGCCCGAGGCGGCGGGCGCTCAGGTCATCGATGAAGGCGAACAGGTTCTGCTCCTGCCGGTCCTGCACCAGCAGGTCCACATCGTCGACGCCGATGGACCCGCCCTTGCCGGCGTAGGTCGCCAGCTTCTCCAGCTCCGTCACCAGGGACCGGGTATCGGTTCCCACCAGTTCCACCAGGCGTTGGGCGGCCGCGGGCGCGAGCTTCGTGCCCAGGCGCCGGGCCCGCTCCGCCAGCCAGCGGGCGAGCTCGCCGCCTTGGGGCGGCAGAAACTCCCGTACCTCGCCGGCCTTCTTCAGGTAGGTATAGATGATGCTGCGCCGGTCAACGTCCTCGCTCTCGACGAAGACCAGATCGCAGAAGGGAGGGACTCGCTCGAGGTAGGCCCGTAGCTCCTCGCGCTCCTTGCCCGCCTTCACATGCTTCAGCGCGTCGCTCACGATCACCAGGCGTCGCTCCGCCAGGAACGGCATGGCCTCGCAGGCGGCGGCGAGCGCGTCGAGCTTCAGGCGGCGGCCGTCGAGCCGAGTGATGTTCAGGTCGGCGAGATCCCGCGGCACAGCGGCGCGCAAGACGGCGAGCGCCTCGCTGCGGCTGAACTCGTCGGGGCCGTGGAAGAGGTAGAGCATAGGGAAACTAAAAGCTAAAAGGCAAAAGGCAGGTGGGCGTTTGGCCCTTCACCTTTTGCCTTTTACCTTCAGAGAGCCCCGCACTGCCGTGAATGGGCCAGTTTCGAACCTGCGGAAAGCAGGTGGGTGCCCGTCTGTGAGCATCTGCGGCCCGCCGCATAGCTCAGCTCGTAAGAACAAGGCTCCCATCGAAACCGTGTTGGCTCAAAACACGCACCCACCCACGGGCAGCCAGGGCGCGACGATCGTACCACTAACAGGCTTCTCGCGCAAGCCTGTGCTAGATCTCGTCCTCGAGGCGGCGCACGATCCCGACGACCAGGCGGGTGGCCCGCTCGACGAGCTGGGCGTCCACGGCGTCCGCCTGTTGCTCGCCGCTGTGCGCGCTTCCCAAGGCCGGGCCGCCGGCCACGGTGAGGGCGCCGAAACCGAGACGCCGCAGCGGGGCGGCGAGGGTGCCTGCCGTCACGAGCGCGCGGGGCTCGGCATCGATCTGGGGATCGGCGGCATCGGCTGCGGCGGCCAACCGCAGCAGGCGCGGGTCGGCGCGGCGAGAGGCGAAGGCGCCCTCGCGGGTGGCGTATACGAGCTGGCCGCCCGTGAGCTGCTCGAGGGCGATCACCAGCGTGGCGAGCCGCTCGAAGGGGTAGCGACGGAGCAGGCTGGCGACGCCCCGCGGATCGCTGCCGGCTGCGCCCACGGCCACCGCCCAGAGCTCGACGTGCTCAAGGGTGCCGAGCCTGGTGGCCGCGGCCACAAGGGTGGCCAGGGCGGCCAGGCCGCCGTCGGCTGAGGCGTAGGGCAGGGGACGGAGCGGGGCTATGGCGATCAGGGCGAAGAGCAGGCCTGCTACGGCCAGCAGGGCCCACCAGGGGCCGCGGCCCGGCAGCAGCCAGATCAGGAGCGTGGCGGCGAGCAGCAGCGCCGGGGCGAGCAGCCGCAGCGCCGTGGCGCCCCGGCCATTGCCGGCGAGGATCGCGAGGCCGCGGCGCTCGACAGGGGTGTCGAGCGGGGCGAGCAGCACCACCCGCCAGCGCGGCGGGCGTGGGGCCAGGCCGGCGGCCTCCGCTACGGCCCTGGTACCGACGATATTCTGGCTGGCGCGGCGCGGCCCAACAGGGGGGATGGGCGCGCCAATGGCGTCGTAGAGCAGCGTGCCCAGGAGGAGCAGGGCCAGGAGGAGCGAGGGTAGCGGGGCGGGCGCGGCGAGGAGCGTGGCCAGCAGGCCGAGGGCGCCGACGATGACGTAAGCGCCGCCAGGCCGGCGCACGGCCCGCAGTTCGTAAGTGCTGACGCCCATGCCGGCCCGGCGCAGCCGCCCGTTCACAAAGGCGGCGGCTGCAGCCTCGGCGGGCGAGGTCGGCGCCCGCTCCTTCGCCGTAGCCTGCAGGTGCTCCAGCAGCGTCTCGATCTCGTGGCTCTCGTCGCGGATCGCGCTCTGCATGCCGCGGCCTTCGCGCTACGGCGTCGTCGTGACCGTGGGCGACGGCTGAAACGTCGGGGTCGGGTCGAGGTTGAACTCCTCGTCGGGCGTGCCCGTGATCGCCGGGGTGAGCGGCACCACTGGCGTGCCCGGCACGCTGGCGCGGCCGCAGTCCGTCTGGCCGGGGAGGCAGAGCAGCAGCACGAGGTCGTAGCGCACGAACTGGTTGCCGATGTCGCCGGTGTTCTTCACCTGCACGAAGTAGAAGCCGTCCACATCGGGCACGAACTCGATCTGCGAGTCGAGCGTTCCGCCGCCCGGAATGTCATCGTTGAAGTCGATCAGGCTCACGCCATCGCGGTCGGTGAGGATCATCACCGTGTCGGCGCCGGCTTGAGCCTCACCGTTCACCTCGTTGCGGCCGCGGTAGCGGCGGGTGTCGGTGTAGATGATGTAGCGCTTGCCCGTCTTGCCGAAGAAGGTCACCCAATCGGCGTCGCCCGCGGGGCAGAGCCTGCGATCCTCCTGCAGCTCGTTGGAGGTGATCAGGCGGGCCTGCTCCGGGAGCCCGTCGGGCTCGAACAGGTCGAGACAGATCGCGGCGATGTTGGTGGGAGTGGGGCCGTAGCTCTCGTCGATCAGCGCGATCACATAGATGTAGTTCACGCCGCCGCGGCCAGCTGTGTCGCGAACGCGGATGTAGTAGCGGCCGTCATGGGGGATGCGGATGGTGATCCGCGGGCGGATGTCGCCGGGGTTGGGGTTGGCCGGGTCGCGGTTGTAAAAATCGTCGTTGAAGGCGATGCTATTCAGGTTCTCGTCGAACAGCTCCAGGCTCAGGTCGATGCCCGGGTCCATGCGCGAGACATCGATCGTATAGACCTTGCCCGCCACCCCGCCGAAGACCAACCAGTCTACGTCGCCGGCCGGGCAGATCGCCCGCTCCTGAGCCGTCTGCACGTCGATCACCTTGGCGCTGGCCGGGTTGTCGTCGCCCTCGAAGCCGTCCCGGCAGATTGGGCCGCGGGTGGGGGTAACGGTGGGCGGGCCGGTGGTGCGGGTAGTTGTCGGCGTAGGGGTGAAGGTCGCGCCGGTGATGGTGATGTTAATTGTGGCGGAGCCAGTGATATTTTGCTGCCCGGTGGCTGTCCCGGTGAATGTCACTGTCACAGGCCCATAGTTGCCGGGTGCCTGGGTAGAGGATGTAGAGGCGACGATAATAACAAACTGAGCGCTGGAGTTTGCTGGAATAGAAACAGTGCCCTGTTGTGTGACAGAGAAGCCAGAAGGCGTGCCGCTGAAGTTTGTATTGATTGTGCGAGTCTCTCCTGTATTATTCGTCAGGGTGAATGTGGCTGTTGTGCTTGAGTTTGGTGCAAGAGAAACAGTTTGAGTTGGCGGGTCAACACCAAGGAGAGGAGTGCCCTGCGCCAAGGGCGCCTCTACCGGCGCCGCCACTGCGGGGAGCTGCTGGGTCGCGAGGAGAAAGACAACGAGGACCGTGAAGGCGGCAACCGCTGCGTTGCGCAGGTGTATGCGGCGGTGGCGGTTCATCAAGGCACGCGGCTCCGGCTAGAGGCGGGTGAGCGCCCGCATTATAATGTTGGGCGTGGGGGGTGTCAACCGTTCGAGCTCACAGCGGCGCCCCGCGCGCACCTGTCGGCGTTGACAGGTGGCGCATTGCGCGACCCTGGGCCGGGGCGCGCCGCTCACGATCCGGCTACACCCGCCGGCCCACCGCGCCCGCCACAGCAGCGAGCTTCGGCATCAGCGCGGCGAAGTTCTCCGGGCTCAGCGACTGCCCGCCATCCGACTTGGCCCGGTCCGGGTCGGGGTGAACCTCGATGATGATCCCGTCGGCGCCCGCCGCGATCCCGGCGAGGGCCAAGGGTGGCACCAGGTACCACTTGCCGGTGCCGTGGCTCGGGTCGACGATCACGGGCAGGTGGGTGCGCCGCTTGGCCAAGGCCACCGCGTTGAGGTCCATCGTGTTGCGGGTGGCCGTCTCGAAGGTGCGGATGCCTCGCTCGCAGAGGATGACGTTCGGGTTGCCCTGGGCGGCCACATACTCGGCCGAGAGCAGCCACTCCTCGATCGTGGCCGAGAGGCCGCGCTTGAGCAGCACGGGCATGCCGGTGCGGCCGGCCTCCTCGAGCAGCTGGTAGTTCTGCATGTTGCGGGCGCCGATCTGCAGCACATCGGCGTAGCGGGCCACCAGATCCACGTCGCCCGGCGTCATCACCTCGGTCACGATCGGCAGCCCGGTCTCCTCGCGGGCCTGGGCCAGCAGCTGCAGCCCGCGCTCGCCAAGGCCGCGGAAGGTGTAGGGCGAGGAGCGGGGCTTGAAGGCGCCGCCCCGCAGCATGGTGGCGCCCGCCTCGCGCACGGCCCGCGCCGCCGTCATGATCTGCTCCTCGCTCTCCACCGAGCAGGGGCCGGCGATCACCACGCAGCTGCCGCCGCCGACCTTGATGCCCCGCACATCCACGATGGTATCGGCTGGACGCAACTCGCGGCTCACGAGCTTGTAGGGCTGGGTGATGCGCAGCGTCTCCTTCACGCCCGTGAAATGCTCCAACTCCTCCTTCAGCGTGGGCGGGATGGAGGCACCCACCACGCCGATCACGGTCCGCTCCTCGCCTCTCACTAAGTGGCCGTGGAGTTGATGCTCGGCCAGCCTGTCGAGCACCATCTGGATCTGTCCATCGCTTGAGCCCGCCTGCATTACGACGATCATGGCCTCAACTCCTTCTCCTGCTACAACGCTCGCTCCTACGGGTTCCGGCGCCGGCACCAGGCGCAGCGCCGCCTTCGACTCGGTCGGCTT
>DAOUGF010000009.1:0-3131 GCA_034429295.1 Chloroflexaceae bacterium | reverse complement strand
ATGCGCATTGTCCCAGGCGAATGCTTCGGTCCCTACGGGCCTACCAAAAGATCTCTGTAGGCTATAGGCTCGCCCGAGCCTCGGGGCGCCGCCCTTCAACATGTTGCTCGAAATTGGAAAGAATTCTAGTAGATAATTGCTTGTCATTGTCGCCGACAACTACTATAATAGCAGGCATCCTCTACAGTACATCTAGCGTATTTGTACACAGCCACAACTCACTGCTGCCGCGTCCTGATGCGGTGATCGGCGATATTAATGTTCTAGCGCTGCGCCAGCGCGGGGCTGCTGAGCTGATCGCTGCGCGACCGTTTGGGCCTCACAGGCACACAGCATGCCGCCCCGCGTGAGCTGCGGGCCACTGCTGCCGCACGAGGATTCGAGGCGCGCCCCCGCGCCCTGCTGTACTGAGCGCACTGATGCGCGAAGGAGGTCCTTATGCCACGACGGCTGTTCGGCTCCATCCGGGCGCGGGCGCTGCTCTGCCCGCTCGCACTGCTGCTCCTCGTGGTAAGCCTGCCCCTTAGTAGCTCCCACGCAAACAATCACCCGCCGGTGTTCGTGGACGCCTCCGTCCACGACCCGTCGGTCATTCGGGTGGGCGATACCTTCTATGTCTTCGGCTCGCACCTTGCGGCGGCGAAGACGAAGGACTTTCTGCAGTGGGAGCTGGTGGCCGACCTCGTGACGCCCAACAACCCGCTGTTCGAGAATGTGGTCGAGGAGCTGGCGGAAACCTTCGCGTGGGCCGAGACGAACACCCTCTGGGCCGCCGATGTGATCCAGCTCAGCGATGGCCGCTTCTACATGTACTACAACGCCTGTAGAGGCGACTCGCCCCGCTCGGCCATGGGCGTGGCTGTGGCCGACAATATCGAGGGCCCCTACAAGGATCTTGGCATCATCCTGAAGTCGGGCCATCGGCCGGGAGAAGGGCCGAGCGAGGACGGCACGACCTACGATGCGCGGATTCACCCCAACGTCGTAGACCCTCACGTCTTCTACGACAACGAGGGCAAGCTCTGGATGCTCTATGGCTCCTACTCAGGCGGCCTCTTTATTCTGGAGATGGACGAGAGCACCGGCAAGCCGGTGCCGGGCCAGGGCTACGGCAAGAAGCTGATCGGCGGCAACCACAGCCGGATCGAGGGCGGCTACATCCTCTATCATCCCGAGACGCGCTACTACTACTTGTATCTCTCCTTCGGCGGCCTCGATGCCGTGGGCGGCTACAACATCCGGGTGGCCCGCTCTCGCAACCCCGACGGCCCCTACTACGACGCCGAAGGCAACGATATGATCAATGTCAAGGCGGACCCGACGAAGCCGCTCTTCGACGACGAGTCGATCGAGCCATATGGCGTCAAGCTCATGGGGAACTACCTCTTCGAGCGTCACGTCGGCGACCCTGGCACTGGCATCGGGATCGGCTATGTCTCCCCGGGGCATAACTCCGCCTACTACGACCCCGCGACCGGCAAGCAGTTCCTGATCTTCCACACCCGCTTCCCTGGCCAGGGCGAGTTCCACCAGATCCGCGTCCATCAGGTCTACATGAACCGCGACGGCTGGCCCGTGGTTGCGCCCTATCGCTATGCCGGGGAAACCGCCGGGAAGATCAAGCGCGGCGATGTCGTCGGCACCTACAAGTACATCAACCACGGCAAGGCGATCTCCGCGGAGATCAACCGCTCCGAGTACATCAGGCTCGAGCAGAACGGTACGATCAGCGGCGCGGTCAGCGGCACCTGGAAGCGCACCGGCCACAACGATGCCGAGCTCAAGGTGAACGGCCAGGTCTACAAGGGCGTCTTCACCACGCAGTGGGAGCCGGAGTCCCAGAGCTACGTCATAACCTTCAGCGCCCTGTCGCGGGAGGGCGTGGCCATCTGGGGCAGCAAGCTCCCCGAGATGAGCGACGCCGAGGTGGTAGCGGCCGTGGCAGCCGATCTCAGCCTGGGCGATACCAGCCAGGTCGTCGGGAACCTCACGCTGCCCACGGAGGGCGCCCGGCAGAGCACGATCAGCTGGCATTCCTCCGACCCCGCCGTCGTCAGCGAGAGCGGCGTCGTCACCCGCCCCGAGCCCGGCGCAGGGAACGCGACCGTCACCCTCACGGCCACCATCACCAAGGGAACGGTGACAGCTACAAAGAGCTTCACTGTGACCGTGAAGGAGCAACTGCCGCCCGGCCTGGTCGCCCACTTCGCCTTCGAGGAGAATCTCGCGGACAGCGTTGGCGAGTTCAGCGCCGGCACCGTCACCGGCGACCGCATCGACAATACCGGCGGCACGATCAGCTACGCCCCCGGCGTCCAGGGCAGCGCTGCGGTGTTCGACGGCGCTTCGGGCGTGCGCTTGCCCAACGGCCTGATCGACAGCCACAGCTACTCGGTAGCGCTCTGGGTCAAACCCAGCCAGCTGACTCGCTTCACCACCACCTTCTTCGGCGCCAGGAACACGAACAGCTGGGTGAGCGTCGTGCCGATGGGCCCGATCGGCGACCAGACGATGGTCTGGTCCGGCAGCGCCTGGTACGACGCGCCGACGGGGACGCAGATCCCGGTGGGCGAGTGGTCGCACCTGGCCTTCACCGTCGATGGAGGGGCGCTCAAGGTCTACCTGAATGGTGTGGAGCGCTTTAGCGGCAGCGGCTTCCCCGACGTCTTCAGCGGGACGAACGGCGCCTTCGCGTTGGGCGTCAACTGGTGGGACCCGCCGTTCGCAGGCCAGCTCGACGAGTTGCGCGTCTACAACGTCCCCCTCACGGCGGCGGAGGTCGCCGCCCTCGCCCAATCCGCGCCGTAGGGCCGGCTGAGGCCGATCCGGCAGCGAGCGCCCCTCCACCCGTGGGATGGGCGCTGCCGCCCTCGCTCCCCCGGCGCTCGGTGTCTGCGACACGCCCGTTGCGGGCGCTGCCGCCCCGCACCCCTCTTCTTTTGTCAGGGGGCGCACGCGCGCCCCCCGACACCCCCCGCGCCAGGGGCCTCGCCCCTGGACCCCAAGCAGGGTGTCTCCGACAGGCTACCTGCGGAGCGCTACCGCCCCACTCCCCTGCTTTGTCAGGGGGCGCACGCGCGCCCCCCGACACCCCCCGCGCCAGGGGCCTCGCCCCTGGACCCCAAGCCGGA
>DAOUGF010000008.1:0-3334 GCA_034429295.1 Chloroflexaceae bacterium | reverse complement strand
AGCAGGCCATCGTAGCCGGCCCTGGCGACCGGGAGCCAATCTGGTGGCAGGTAGCCCTTGCGCACCGCCTTGGCGATGGCGTAGCTGAACATGGCCGATGCTGAAGCCTCGCGGTAGTTGCCTGGGCGCCCCGGGTGGTCGAGGATCTGCCACCAGAGACCGGTGGCCGGGTCCTGCACCTTCGCCACCGCATCGGCCAGGCGGGCGAAGATCGCGAGCAGTTCGGGGCGCTGCGGGTGCTCCAACGGGAAGTAGTCGAGCACATCCACGATCGCCATGGCGTACCAGCCGATGGCGCGGCCCCAGAAGTGGGGCGAGCAGCCCGTGATCGGGTCGGCCCAGCGCTGCTGCTTGCGCTCGTCCCAGGCGTGGTAGAGCAAGCCCGTGCGCGGGTCGCGGGTCTGGCGCTCGGTGAGGATGATCTCGTGGGCGAGATCGTCGAAGCCGGCCGGATCGTCGAAGGTCTGCGCATATTCGGCGTAGAAGGGGCCGGCCATGTAGACGCCGTCGAGCCAGATCTGGTAGGGGTAGATCTGCTTGTGCCAGAAGCCGCCGGATTCGGTGCGGGGGTGGGTGGCGATCTGCCGGCGGAGCTGCTCGATCGCGCGCTGGTAGCGCTCGTCGCCGGTGGCGTGCAGGAGCGGGAAGAGCACCCGACCGGGGTTGATCTGGTCGAGGTTGCACTCGTCGAGCCGGTAGCCGCGGATCGCGCCGTCCGGGCCGATCAGCTGCTCCACAATGCCCTTGACGTGCTCCCAGTAGCGAGGCTCGCCGGTGGCGCGCCCGACGTGCTGGATGGCCATCAGGAGCAGGCCGTAGTCGTAGTGCCAGTGGATCTGCTCGGGCGTGTGGCGGGCGATCATCGTGTCGGCCATGCGCACCGACCAGAGCTGAGGGCTGCTCATGCGTGCTCCAGCATGCACAGTATCAGAGACGATTTGATATCAGCCGTCGGACGCCGGCCCCTGGTCGTGGGTCCTTGGCCCCTGATCATCGGGCGCCGGCCGCTGGGGATCGCTCGCCTCCGGCGCGGCATCGGCATCAGCGCGGCCAGTCTTGATCACCAGAGATTTCACCGCCTCGTCGAAGTGTTCCGCCATCGCCCGCTCCGCCGCCGCGGGATCGCCCTGCTCGAGGCTGGCGAGGATCACCTCGTGGCCCACCTGCACCCGCTCGAGCTGCTCAGCGGTGAGCGGGCGGAGCTGGCTTTCGGGGAGGGTCTGGGCGATCGCCTCGCGCATGGTGACGACCAGATGGTACAGCATGATATTGCCGGTCATGGAGGCGATCAGTTGGTGGAAGGCAACATCCAAGGCGACATAGGCCTCGGGGTTGCGCAGGTTGCTGCGCATCTCGGCGACGATCTCGGCCAGCTGCGTGAGGTGGGCCGGGGTGCGCCGCTGCGCCGCCAGCCCGGCGACCTGGATCTCGACGGCCCGCCTGAGCTCGAGCAGATCGATGATCGCCTCGCGCTGGATCTGGAGGGCGCGACGGAAGAACAGCCGCAGCGGCTGGCCGTCGAGGGGCCGCACGACCGCGCCCTTGCCGCTGACAACCTCGATGATGCCCTTGCCCTCCAGCGATTTGAGGGCCTCGCGGATGACCGGCCGGCTCACGCCGAAATCGGCCGCGAGCTGGTTCTCCGGCGGCAGAAGTACGCCCGGCTTGAGATCCTCTGCCTCGATGAAGGCCATCAGGTTGCGCGCCGCCTGCTCCGCTAGGGTCTCACGCGAGAGTTTTGTCAGCATGCTGCACCCTCATCGTCTAGCTGTATCTGGATCTACCGCTCACGTCGTGGTGCTGCCACACGCGAACGCCGGTGTCGCGCTGCGGCCGGGAGCGCTTTCTCATTCTGGCTCTAATAAGGATAAACCATTATAGGCCAGGCCGGTCAAAGGGTCAACCTGTATGACAGGTTGACGGTAAAAAAGATGGGTGTTATAGTATGCCCAACTCCCGTCTTAACTATATGTATATCCTCCATATACGCGGTGCCGCGTAGCTTGAGCTCCCCGTGTCCGAGTAGCCTGCGATCTGGACGAACAGAGAGGCCGCAGCGATGTCTGGCCAGGCGCAAGACGCTCCGATCCTCCTTGAGGTGAAGGATCTCAAAAAGCATTTTCCGATCAAGCGCGGCTTCCTGTCGCGAACTACGGGCTATGTCAAAGCTGTCGACGGAGTGAGTTTCTACGTTCGGCAAGGGGAGACGTTGGGCCTGGTGGGCGAGAGCGGCTCGGGGAAGACGACGACTGGCCGTCTGGTGGTGCGGGCCTATGAGCCGACCGCCGGCGAAGTCTGGTTCACCGATCGGGAGATGGGACGGATCAACATCGCGACGCTGCGCTCGCAGCAGCTCAAGCGACTGCGCCGCAACGTGCAGATGATCTTCCAGGACCCCTACTCGTCGCTGAACCCGCGCATGACCCTGCTGCAGACAGTGGGCGAGCCGCTGATGCTCCACGGGGTGGCCAAAGGCAAGGAGTTGACGAACCGTGTGGCCGAGCTGCTCGAGGTGGTGGGCCTGCGGCCGCAGTATATGAACCGCTACCCCCACGCCTTCTCGGGCGGGCAGCGGCAGCGGATCGGGATCGCCAGGGCGCTGGCGCTGAACCCGCAGCTTGTGATCTGCGACGAGCCGGTCTCGGCCCTCGATGTCTCGGTGCAGGCCCAGATCCTCAACCTGCTCCAGGATCTGCAGCAGAAGTTTGGGCTCACCTACCTCTTCATCGCCCACGATCTGAGCGTTGTTGAGCATATCAGCGACCGGGTGGCGGTGATGTACGCCGGCAGGCTTGTGGAGAGCGCCGCCACGCCGAAGCTGTTCGCGAACCCGCGGCACCCTTACACCGAGGCGCTGCTCTCGGCGGTGCCCAAGCCCGATCCGCGGGTGCGCACCGAGCCGATGATGCTGCCCGGCGAGGTGGCCGACGCGGCCAACCTGCCGAGCGGCTGCCCCTTCCATCCACGCTGCCGCTATCGCATCGAGCGCTGCGTGACTGAGACTCCCCCCTTGCGAGAGATCGAGCCGGAGCATTTCGCGAGCTGCCACCGCTCGGAGGAGCTGCGGCTGATCGGTGTCTTTGGGCCGGCGGCTGCCGTCGGTTCCACAAGCAACGGCAATGGACACAGGGCCGAGCCTGAGCCGGCCCCCCTTGAGCAAAGGAGCAGCGAGCCGGAGCATCACCAGGAGATCGGTTGAGCGCCCGGAAGCGGCAGCCAGCAGACGGTGTTTAAGCGGGCCCCACCGGGGGTGGCCCTGCTGACAGATTCTGCGCGTGCAAGGAGGCAAGGGATGGCCAAACGTGGGAAGGATCAACGTCCGATCACCCGCCGG
>DAOUGF010000007.1:0-13966 GCA_034429295.1 Chloroflexaceae bacterium | reverse complement strand
ATCGCGCTGGGCGTGGGGCTGGCGGGGCTCGGCGTCGTCTTCAGCCACACGACGGACCTGGGGGGATGGACGAGGCCGGAGCTGCTGGCGGTGATGGGCGTGCATACGCTGATGCTGGGGCTGATCAACGCGGTGATCGAGCCGAACATGCAGCGGCTGATGAACGATGTGCAGCAGGGCACGCTTGACTACGCGCTCACCAAGCCGGCCGACGCGCAGGTGCTGGTGAGTGTGCGCGAGCTGCGGCTCTGGAGCCTGCTCGATGTGATCCTTGGCGCGATCGTGCTCGGGGTGGCCTTGGCGCAGCTGGGCGGGCAGCTGGGCCTCTGGCAGACCCTCGGCTTCGCTGTGGCGCTGCTGCTCGGCGGGCTGATGATCTATAGCCTGTGGCTGATGGTGACGACGGTGGCGTTCTGGGTGGTGCGGGTGGACAACATCCTGAACCTGTTCGAGGGGTTGTACGCGGCCGGGCGCTGGCCAGTGGGGATCTACCCGGGCTGGCTGCGGGGGCTGCTGACGTTCCTGGTGCCCGTGGCGTTCGCGGTGACGGTGCCGGCCGAGGCGCTCACCGGCCGCCTGACGGCGGCGACGCTGGGGTTGGCGGCGGCGATCGCGGGTGGGTTGCTGCTGCTGGCACGGCTGGTGTGGAGGATGGGGCTGCGCCGCTACGCGGGGGCGTCGGCGTAGGCAGTGTGCTCGCGGCGCACGGCCGGTGGGGGCGCTGGCGCCCTGCGCCCCAATGAGGGGGCGCCGCCATGCGTGTTTGCGGGGGCTGCTGCCCCGCACCCCGGTCTGTTTTGTCGGGGGGCGGACGCGCGCCCCCCGACACCCCCCGCGCCAGGGGCCTCGCCCCTGGACCCCAAACCCGACGTCCGCCAGCGCCGAGCGAGCCATCGCTGCATGCCCCTTTGCGCCGAGAGCGGGCGTGGCAGTACTCGCCCCACGGCAGCGCCGGGCAGGGGGACGTTTGGATCGCGAAGAGCACGAAGGGGGACGAAAAACGCGGAAGGAAGTGGCGCGAAGCGCTTAAAGGGAGACGCGAAGCTGCGCGGCAGCTGCCGCTGGCACGACGGGCTATTCCCGCTCTCGGCGCCGAGGGGCATGTGCTGCCAGGCGTCTCGCGAGGGAAAAGCGTCGGCTTTGGGGGTTTCCAAAGGGGGCGAGGCCCCCTTTGGCGGGGGCGTGGGGGCAAGCGCCCCCACAAAAGCGCCCACCGCGCAGGTGGTAGTGGTACGGGGCTTCGCCCCGAGACGCTGGACGGAGGCGGCCACGCCTTTGGCGGGGGCGTGGGGGCAAGCGCCCCACAAAAGCGCCCACCGCGCAGGTGGTAGTGGTGTGGGGCAAACGCCCCGGACGCCCGGCGGGGGCGGCGCCCGCCTAGCGCCGCACCGCGGATTCGGCGGCGCGCCTCGCCTCGGCGGCCCGGCGCCGCCAGAGCCGCGTCAGCCCTTCGCGGCGCATGCGCCAGGTGCCGATCAGCCCGTAGGGCACGAAGAGCACGATCAGGATGTAGACCACGCCGAAGATCAGCGGCCAGCGCGGCCCGAAGCTCGCGTTCAGCCAGTAGCCCAGCAGCTGAATCACGCCGGCCCCCAGCATCGGCCCCACCAGCGTGCCGACCCCGCCGATGATCGTCATCAGCAGCGCGTTGATCGTCATATTCACGCTGAGCATCGCAGGGTTCGCGTTCAGATTCCAGAGCGCGTTCATCGCTCCGGCGAGCGCTGCCAGCACCCCAGAGACGCAGATCGCCACCAGCTTATAGACGAAGGTGTTGTAGCCGAGCACCTTCGCCCGCGTCTCGTTCTCGCGGATGGCCTGCATCACCTTGCCTGCGGGCGAGTCCACCACCCGCCGGGCCAGCAGGTACATCAGTACAGCAAAGCCCAGCGCGATGAAGTAGAACCGCAGCCGCTCATCGGTGGGGCTCAGCCAGGCCGGTACCGGGATGCTCTGCAGCCCGTCCTCGGCTCCCGTCCAGTGGCGGAAGTCGGTCGCCTCGGCCAGGATGAAGAACATCTGCGCGAAGGCCAGCGTCACCATCGTCAGGTAGACGCCGCTCACCCGCAGCGAGAGCACGCCGATCACCAGGCTCTGGGCCAGCGCCACGAGCACCACGATCAGCAGCGCCTGCCAGAGCGGCCAGCCGGCGTGCTTCAGCAGGATGCCCACGGCATATGCGCCCGCGCCGAAGAACATCGCGTGGCCGAAGGAGAGCAGCCCCGTGTAGCCCATCAGCAGGTCGTAGCTCATAGCATAGACCGCCAGGATGAAGACCTGGATGAGCATGCCCTGCCAGAACTTCGGCGCCCCGGCGTCCACCGGCTGCCCGGTGAGGGCCGCCAGCACAAAGGGGAAGAGGCAGAGGGCGGCGACAAGGCCGATGCCGGCCCAGGCGCCGGGCGACAGTCTGCGGAGTAGATCCATAGCGCCCCCGTATCCTCAGTCCTTCTTGCCGAAGAGCCCGTTGGGGCGCAGCAGGAGCACGATGGCCATGATCAGCACGGTGGAGGCGCGGGCGATCGACGGCGAGAAGTTGATCGCCTCGGCCATGCCGGGCAGTTGCACGCCCGAGAGTACGATCTGATCGCCGAAGGCCCGCGCCAGCCCCACCAGCAGCGCGCCGATCGCCGCGCCGGTGTAGCTGCCCATCCCGCCTATCACCACGGCGATGAAGGCCTGCAGCTGGAACTCCTGCCCGATGCTGGGGTTCACGCCGATGAAGGGCGCCGCGGCCACCCCGCCCAGGGCCGCCAGCCCGGCGCCAAGGGCGAAGACGAGGGTGAAAACCCGGCGCACGTTGATGCCGAGGGCCTGCACCATCTCGCCGTCCTGCACGCCGGCGCGGATGATCATGCCGAGGCGCGAGCGGCGCAGCAGCACGGCGATCGCCACGAACATCAGCAGGCCGAGGGCGATCACGAAGATCCGGTAGCTGGGGAAGGGCCGGCCGAGCACGTCGATGCTGGCGCAGTTGTCGCGCAGCCAGGCGATCAGGTTCGGCGAGGGACAGGCCTCGCCCCGCTTGTTGAAGAAGTCCGGCACGTCCATGTAGTAGCCGGTGGGACCCCAGATGCCTTTCACTACCTCGGTGCCGACGAAGACTAGGCCGAGGGTGACGAGCACCTGGTAGATCGGGCGGCTGTAGAGCGGGCGGATGAGGCTCCACTCCATCAGCCCGCCGAGGGCCGCGCCGCTCGCCGCGCCCACGAGCAGTGCCAGCAGAAAGCGCAGGTTCGACGAGAGCCCGAGGATCAGCGCCTCGGCGCCGATGCGGGCGGGCGCCGTGAGCAGGGCGGCGGCGAGCAGCGCAGCGCCGATATAGGCGCCACGCCAGGGCGGCGGGCGCAGGCTGCTGCGGCGGGCGCTCAGCCCGACGCCCGCGGCGGCGCCCGCGAGGGCCAGCAGCGCCAGGCGCCCCACGAAGCGGCCGAGCGGCTCCTGGGCCTGCTCGGTGGGCACCATGCCGCCCGCGCTGATGGCGCTCGTCGCCAGCGGCGCCAGGTCGAACCCCCAGACGCCGAGGAGCAGCAGGCCCGCGGCCGCGGCCCAGAGCAGCAGCTCCAGCGCGCGGCCCGTGGGCCCGGCGGGCGGTGGCAGGCCGCGGCGCGCCGCCAGCACCCCGGCGAGCTGCGCGCCGCCCCAGAGCGCCAGGATTAGCGGGAGCGTGTTGAGCAGCAGCCTTGGGTTGGCGTAGAGCGTGTAGCCCATGTACGCCCCCGCCATAAAGAGCATCCCGTGGGCGAAGTTCAGCACGTCCATCAGGCCGAAGATCAGCGAGAGGCCGCTGGTGATCAGAAAATAGAGCGCGCCCAGCGTCAGCCCCGAGAGCAGGATGCTCGCCGCCACCCGCGGCTCGTACTGGGCGCTCGCCCAGCCCAGCAGCAGCACGGCGATAGCCAGGCCGATCGCCACGGGGCGATTTTTGTTGACGACAGCAACTAATTGGTTGACTTTATCAAGCATCCCTGGCTCCCGCTGGCAAACTTCGCGCCTTCGCGCCTTCGTTCCGCGTCTTCCCCTTCGCCATTTCGCGCCTTCGTTTCGTGTTTTTCGCTCCCTTTCGCGAATTTCGCGATCCAAACCCCCTACGCCGCCCCCAGATACTTCGTGATCAGCGCCTGATCCTGGGCGAGGTCGGCCATCCTGCCGCTGTGGGCGCTGTGGCCATCGTCGAGGATGTAATAGCGGTCGGCGAGTTGGGCGGCCATATGGAAGTTCTGCTCCACCAGCAGCACGGTCACATCGGCGGCGAGGCGCTTGAGGGCGGCCACGATCTGCTCGACGATGATCGGAGCGAGGCCCTCGCTGGGCTCGTCAACCAGCAGCAGGCGGTTCTCGGGCACGAGGGCGCGGGCGATGGCGAGCATCTGTTGTTGGCCGCCGGAGAGCTTGCCGCCGGGGTGCTTGTAGAGCCGGCGCAGGTCGGGGAAGAGCTCGACGATGAAGTCGATCCGGCGGGCGAGATCGCCGCGGCGCCGCTCGGCGAGGCGCAGGTTCTCCTCAACGCTCAGGTCGCGGAAGATCGCGCGATGCTCGGGCACGTAGCCCACGCCGAGTTGGGCGATCTCGTGGGCGGGGCGGCCCTGGATCTCTACGCCGTCGAGCAGCACGCGGCCGAGCCGCGGCGGGTTCAGGCCGATGATCGAGCGCAGCGTGGTGGTCTTGCCGGCGCCGTTGCGGCCAAGCAGCGCGGTGATGCTGCCGCGGGGCACCTCGAGCGAGACGCCCTCGAGGATGTGATGCTGGCCGATGAAGGTGTGGATGCCGACAACGCTAAGCAGGCTCGACATAACGATAGCTCTCTCCCAGATAGGCCCGCTGCACCTCGGCGTTGGCGGCGATCGCCGCGGGTGGCCCCTCGGCGAGCACGCGGCCCTGGTGCATGACGGTGATCGTCTCGGACAGGCGCATCACCACGCTCATGTTGTGCTCGACGATCAGGATGGTGCGCCCGCCGTCGGCCATGATGCGGCGCAGCACATCGAGCAGTAGCGGCACCTGCTCGGTGGCCATGCCGGCGGTAGGCTCATCGAGCAGCAGCAGCTCGCTGTCGCCCGCTAGCAGGATGGCGAGCTCCAGGCGGCGCTTGTCGCCGTGGGGCAGCGCCGCCGCCGGCATCTCCGCCCGCTCGGCCAGGCCGACGGTGGCGAGAGCCTCGCGGGCCCGCTCCAGGTAGCGCCCGAAGCGCTCGGCTCTGGCCCAGAGCTTCAGGCTATCGCGGCCGCGGGCCTGGGCGGCGAGGCGCACATTCTCCAGCACGGTGAGCGAGGGGAAGACGTTGGTGATCTGGAAGGAGCGCCCCACGCCCAGGTGGGCCATGCGGTGCAGCGGCGCCCGGCCGATATCCTGGCCCCGCAGCAGCACCCTGCCGCTCGTGGGCTTCAGGTAGCCGCTGAGCAGGTTGAAGAGCGTGGTCTTGCCGGCGCCGTTCGGCCCGATGATCGCGTGGACGCTGCCCGCCCGTACCCGCAGATCCACGCCGTCCACGGCCCTCAGGCCGCCGAAGTGGCGAGCGAGCCGCTCCGTCTCGATGATGAAGTCGGCCATGCAGAGCCTCTTACGGTGACAGGGTGACAAGGTGAGGGGGTGACAAGGTGACAAGGGGACAAGGGGACACGGTGATGCCTATCGGCGCCGTCAGGATGTCACCCTGTCACCAGGTCATCCCCTCACCCTGTCACGAACAGCGCCCGAGATCCGCGGGGACGGCGCAGGGCGGGGCGGTCTCCTCGGGCTCGAACTTGCGCACCAGCTCGAAGAACTTGAAGTCGGGGGCGCTGGTATCAACCAGGCGCACCAGGGTCATCGGCTGGAGCAGCACGTGGTCCTCGGCGCGGATGCTGTAGCTGCCCTTGGGTCCATCGAAGCTCATGCCCTCGAGCGCCGCGATCAGCCCGTCGGCGGCGGGGTCGCCGCCCGTGGCCTCTAACGCCTTCACCAGCATGATCGCTGCGTTGAAGCCGCTCTCGGTGAAGAGATCGGGGGGAGTATTGTAGCGCGCCTGGTGCTGCTCCACCAGCCAGTCGTTGATCGGGTTGTCGTAGAGGCTATAGTGGTAGACGCTCACGCCCACCGAGCCGACGGCGTCGGCGTAGCCCTGGGTCATCGTCTGGTTGTCGCCGAAGCCGGTGGCGACGGTCATCACATCGAAGACGCCGAGCTGCTGCATCTGCTGGAACATCGGTACGAAGCCGGTGCCCGACCAGGTGACGATCAAGACCTCGGCGCCGGAGTCGAGGAGCTGGTTGATGTAGGGGGTGAAGTCGGTGGTCTCGGGCGGGGCGAAGACGGTGCCGGCCTCTTCGGGGGTGTCGCCGAGGACGAAGGAGCCGCCGAGGCCCTTGACGGTGTTGTAGAAGGCGGCGGCGGAGCCGCGTCCGAAGGCGTTGTCCTGGGCGATCTGCACGAAGCTCTCGCCCTCGTCAAGGAGGGCGGCGCCCATCGTGAGGGCGTCCTGGTCGCTGGTGCGGCCGGCGCGGAAGACGTAGGGACTGAAGTTCTCGCCGGTGAGGGCCGGGGTGGCGGCCGGGGCGCCGATGTAGATCACCTCGTTCTCGGCGGCGACGCCGGCGATCGCGAGGGCCACGGGCGAGCTGGGCGAGCCGACGAGCACCTGGGCGCCGTCGCTCTCGATCGCCTCACGGGCCAGACTCACGCCCGTCTCCGGGGTGCTGGCGGTATCCTTGACCACCACCTCGATCGGGCGGCCGGCCACGGTGCGGCTGCCATCGGTGGCGTAGTCGAGGCCGAGCTCGAAGCCCCGCTCGAGCATAGGGCCATAGATGGCGAGCAGGCCGGAGGCATCGGTCATCAGACCAACGACGATCGCCTCGCCGTCGGCGGCGGGGGCTGTGGTCGGCTCGGCGGCAGGCTGGGCTTCTGGGGGGGCTGCGGTCGGCTCGGCGGCGGGGGCGGCGGTTGGCTCGGCGGCAGGGGGCGCGGCTGGCGCGCCGCCGCAGGCGGCAAGCAGCAGGCTCAGGGCGACGAGGATGGCCAAGAGGCCGGGGCGACGGGCGGGTCCATTCATTGCTCTGCTCCTTATCGGCTTCGACAAGTTCGGCGGGGCGGCGCAGCCCCGGTCGTTTGGCGCGATCAGGCGTGCTCGCTCTCGTCGCGGGCGGGCCGCCGCTGCAGGTGGCTCGCCAGCAGCTCCATGAAGCGGTCCGGGTCCTCGAGGTTTACGGAGTGGCCGACGTGCTCCAGGATGAGGGGCGCGACGCCGATGGCCGCGGCGGTGCGCTCCACGGCGGCCGGAGTGACCAGGGGGTCGAGGGCGCCGCCGATCACCAGGGTGGGGGCGGTGATCGCCGCTAGGCCGTCGCCGGGCCGCCAGGCGCTCAGCGCGGCCATGTTGCCGAGGGCGGCGGCGAGGCGCTGGGCGTGCCCCTCGGCCACCAGCCGCTGCCAGAGCGCGTCGTCGGGCGCGGTGGGCGCCATCGCACGGATGGCCTGGGCGAAGAACTCAGGGCGCTCCTTGAGCAGCGCCTGGCGCTCGGGTTGATTCAGCTCATCGGGCATCCCGTCGGCCCAGGGCGGGGCGATGACCGTGAGCGTGGCCACGCGGGCGGGCGCATCGAGGGCCAGCTGCAGGGCCACGCCCGCGCCGAGCGAGTGCCCCACGAGGTGGAAGCGGCGCAGGCTGAGGGCGTCGGCGAAGGCGAGGATGTCGGCGGCGAGTGAGGGCAGGCTGTAGTCGGAGTCGGGGCCCTCGGTGCGCCCGCGGCCGCGCAGGTCGGGGGCGAGGCCGCGGTAGCCGGCGGGCAGCCGGGCCAGCGCCGGTTCCCACCAGCCGGCGCTTGCCCAGTTGCCGTGGACAAAGAGCACCGGCTCGCCGGTGCCGGCCTCGAGATAGTGGACCCGCAGGTCGCCTGCGTACACGAATGGCATAGCAGTCCTCGTCGGCGGCGCCTACGCCCCGCGCAGGTGGGCGTGGAAGGCGGCGTTGAACTCGGCGGGCTTCTCGATGAACGGCGAGTGGCCGCACTCCTCGAAGGCCAGCTCGCGGTAGGAGCCGCCCGCGGCGGCGTAGCGATCCAGTACGGCGCGCACCTGGCTGATCATCGGCTGCACGGGGTGAACCTCCTCGCCGGGGTAGCCCGGCACGATGCCGGCCTGGCCGAGCACCGCCATGTCGTAGAAGGAGTGGTCCCCGAGGATGAAGTCATCGATGCCGCGCACCCAGAGGATGGGTGGCTTGTGGGCGGCGCCCACGAAGCGCTCGACGCTATCGCCTACGTATTTGGGCGACATGGCGTTGAGCGGGCCGTAGATGCCAGGGGCGATGCCGGGCCAGTTCTCGGAGCTGACCATATCGCCGGGGTAATACTTGTCGCTGATCGTCACGCTGAGCACGCTGGAGAGGAACTCCTCCTCGCGGGGCGAGCGGAACGGCGGCTTGAAGTAGTGGCCGTTCATCACGTTGCGGGGCGAGGTGGGGCTCTCGTCGCTGCGGTCGCCTGCTGCCATGCGCTTCACGAAATCGGGGTTGGCGAGGCCAGCGCCGGAGCCGGCGAAGTCGGGGTAGATCGGGCGGCCGTCGAGGCCGGGGCAGCCGCCGAAGCCGTAGGGCGAGCCGGGGGCCACCAGGGTGATGCTGATGACGCGCTCGCCCGCGAGGGGGAGCATCGCCATCGCGGTGGGGCCGGCCATAGACCAGCCGACGAGGTGGAAGCGCCCGATGCCGAGTACGTCCAGCAGCCCAAGGAAGTCATCCACGTAGTCGCCCATGCCGCGAGTCGCGTCGAGGGGCACGAACTCCGAGCCGCCGCAGCAGCGCTTGTCGGGCGCGATGCCGCGGAAGCCGGGCGGCAGGGCGAGCATCGTCTCCTCCCAGAAGGTGGCCGAGGAGACGTTGCCGTCGAGGAAGAGTACCGGTACGCCGTCCTCCGGGCCGCTGAAGAGGACGTGCATACGCAGGCGGGGCGTGTCGATCATCCGCGAGGTGATGCCGGGAAGGGTCGGGATCGGGCTCATCGTCGGGCTCCTGTTTTGATACGATTGAATGGCCAGGGGCGAAGCATCGGAGGGCTAAAGCTGAAAGGCGAAGGCCGGCAAGATCATCGAGTTCTTGCTTGTCCGTGGGGCGATCCAGCTCCTTGATCCTCGGCCTGCTTCGCGGAATCTCACCTGGGCTCGGTCACATACGCGCGAACGAGGGCCTGCTTATCGATCTTGGCCGCCGCGGTCTTCGGTAGCGGCTCGGCGGCGATGATCACGCGCTTGGGGAGCTTGTAGCGGGCGAGGCGCTCGCCGGCGAAGGCCAGGAGCTCGGCGGCGTCAAGTTCCTGGCCGGGCCTGGCGACCACAACGGCCCAGCCGACCTCGCCCCACTTCGGGTCGGGCGCGGCGATCAGGGCGGCCTCGGCCACTGCGGGGTGGGCGGAGAGCGCACTCTCCACCTCGGCTGGGTAGATATTCTCGCCGCCCGAGATGATCACATCCTTGGAGCGGCCAACCACGCTGTAGCAGCCGTCCGCATCGCGCAGCGCCAGGTCGCCGGTGCGCAGCCAGCCGTCGGGCGTGAAGGCCTTAGCGCTCTCCTCGGGGCGGCCCCAGTAGCCGGCGCAGACGTGGGGGCCGCGGATCTGCAGCTCGCCGACCGCGCCAGGGCCGAGCTCGCGGCCGTCATCGTCCACCACCCGCACATCCACGTAGAGCAGCGGGTAGCCGACGGCGCCGGGCTTGCGACGCACCTCGGCGGCTGGGAGCCAGAAGGTGTTGGGGCCGGCCTCGGTGAGCCCGTAGCCGGTCTTGAAGGCCACGCCGCGCTGCCAGAAGGCCTCGAAGATCGGTTGGGGGCAGGGGGCGCCCCCGCTGATCACCACCTTCAGGCGGGAGAAGTCGGCGGTGGCCCAGCGGGGATGCTGCTGCAGGGCGGCGAACATCGTGGGCACGCCGAAGAAAAGCGTAGCCCGCCCGCCGTCGATCAGGTCGAAAACCTGCTCGACGTCGAAGCCCTTGCAGACGATCGAGGCGCCGCCGGCGAGCACGAGGGGCGCGGTGAAGACATTCAGGCCACCGGTGTGGAAGAGGGGCGCGTTGAGCACGGCCACGTCGTTGGCGTCCAGTTCCCAGCTCGCCACGGTGTTCACGGCGTTCCAGGCGATATTGCCGTGGGTGAGCACGGCGCCCTTGGCGCTGCCCGTGGTGCCGCCCGTATAGCAGATCACCCAGGGATCGTCGAAGCTGAGAGCCACGGGTGGCACGGGCTCGTCGCAGCGCTCCCGCTCGGCCAGGGCGGTATCGTCGGGCAGGGCGCGGCGAGTGGCGTCGAGGGCCAGCCAGCGGCGCACTGAAGGGGCCGCATCCCGCAGTTCGCGGGCCGTCTCGGCGAAGTCGGGGCCGTAGGCCAGCAGGCAGGGGGTGGCGTCGGCGAGCAGCGCGGCGAGCTCGGCGCGGGTGAGGCGCCAGTTGAGCGGCTGCATGATCGCCCCGAGTTTGCCGCAGGCGAACCAGAGGTCGAGGAAGGCGACGCTATTGTGGGCCAGGACGGCCACCCTGTCGCCGCGGCCCACGCCGAGGCGGCGCAGCAGAGCGGCGGTGCGGGTGGCGGCCGCGTCCCACTCGGCGTAGCTGATCGGCTGCATGCCGGCCTGTGCGTCGTAGAGTGCGATGCGCTCGGGCGAGAGCCGCGCGCGGCGGCCGAGCCAATCGCCCAGGAACATGGTGAGCTGTGTCATACTGGTCTAGCCCCAGGCGACGCAGGTGGCGGCCCAGGTATAGCCGATCCCCGCCGCCACCATCAGCATCAGGTCGCCGTCGCGCAGCCGCCCGGTCTCGAGGCCGCGCTTGATCGAGAACATCTGGTCCTGCTGCCCGGCGTGGCCAAGGTCGCTCAGGTAGCAGCTCTGCTCTTCGCGCAGGCCGAGCTCGCGCAGCACGAAGTCGTGGGCCGAGCGCTTCATGTGGAGCAGGTTGAGGTAGCCGATCTCGGCGCGGCGCTTCCCGCTTTTCGCCAGGGCCTCGTCGGCGACCTTGAGGAAATTCGCCATGGAGAGAGGGTCGAGGCGGCGTTTCATGCCGTCGGGGTCGGGCACATCGAGGCGGAAGCGGCCGGCCTCGAGCGCCTCGGGGGTGAGCGGCTCGATGGTGCCGCCCACGGGCACGATCACATCGCGGGAGAAAGCGCCGTCGGCGAGGATGCTGACGCCGAGCAGGCGGTTGCGGGGGTGGCCGCGGCGCAGGATCATGGCGCCCCCGCCGCAGCTCAGGTTGATCATAAAGCGCGAGCGGGGGTTCGAATAGTCCACGAGGTCGCCGTTGCGGTAGCCGCCAGCGATCAGCACCGTGTTGATGGCCGGGTCGGCGGCGATGAGGCCGCGGGCCAGTTGCATGGCGGCGATGGTGGTGCCGCAGCGCATCTGCACATCGATGGCCCAGGCGCGGCGGGCGCCGATCTCGTGGGCCAAGTTGATCCCGGCCGTCCAGAGGGGGTACTCTTTCCACTCCTCGGTGGTGCAGAGCACAACATCGATCTCGGCCGGGTCCACCCCGCCGCGGGCGAGGGCGTCCTGGGCGGCCCAGACGGCCATCGCGTTGGTGTGGTCGTGGGGGCCGGGCACGGGCTTGCGCTCGAGCCCGAACTTCTGCACGATCACATCGGCGGGGATGCCGCTGCGGCGGGCGATCTCGTCCGCGGAGATAAACGTAGATGGCACGTAGGTGCCGATGGCTACAATGCCGATGGGGTGCGCGTCCACTGCGTCGCTCCGGCGCGGCTCGTTGCGCCTATAGTGGGGTCAGGATCGGGTGATAGGGGCGAGCCTAGCAGGGAGCGGTTGCGGGGCGGTTACAAATCGGTTACGGGGGAGAGGGTGGGGGTGCCGCGGCGGATCTGCTCCGCGATGGCGACGGTCTCGGGGGAAGGCTCGACGCCGAGATCGCTGGCGAGGGCCTCGACGCAGCGTTGGAAGGCGCGCAGGGCGAGGGGGCGATTGCCTTCGCGGGCGTGGGCGAGCATGAGCAGGCGGTAGGCGGGCTCGTAGCAGCGGTCGCGGGCCAGCAGCTGCATGCAGCGGTCGGCGGCCTCGGCGTAGCGGCCTTGGGCGAGGCGCAGGGCGGCGAGGCGCTCGGCGCCGCGGAGGAAGAGCGCCTGCAGGCGATCGCGCTCGGCGGCGGCCCAATCGTCGTAGAGCGCATCGGGCAGATAGTCGCCGCCGTAGAGGGCGAGGGCGGCGGCCAGGGCGTCGCCACTCGCCTCGTCGCCGGCGTCGAGCTGTTGGAGAGCGGCGGCGACCCCATCGGCGAAGGCAGCGCTATCGATCCAGAGGTCGGCCTCGGGGCGCAGGCGGTAGGCGGCGCCGTCGCGCGCGACGAAGGCGTAGGGCGCGTCGGGGGTGCGGGCGGGCTCCAGGGCCTTGTTGAGGGCGTTCAGGGCCACCTTGAAGTCGCGCTGGGCGGCCTCGGGGCTCAGCTGGGGCCAGAGCAGCTCGCAGATCTCGTCCCGCTGCATCCAGCGGCCCCGGCGGGCCACAAAGAGCTGGAAGAGCTGCCGGGCCTTGTCGCGCTGCCACTCGCGGGCCTCGACCTCGGCCGCGCCTCGCCAGACCCGGAAGCCGCCGAGGGTCTGCACGCGCAGCTGGTAGCCGGGATGGACTTGCAGTTCGTTCAGGCCGAGGGCAGCGAGGATGCGGGCGGCGTAGGGGGCGCGCTCCGGGCGGCTCTTCGCGGCGAGGAGTAGCGGCACGGCGCGGCGATTATCGGGCGGGCCGAGCAGGGTGGGCGTGGTGAGCAGGAAGTCGTAGCCGTTGGTAGCGCAGAGGGCCAAGGCGTCGTCGAGGCAGGCGGCGGCGTGGGTGGGGCGGCGCAGGTCGGCGTGGGCGAGGGCGAGCCAGAGGCGGGTGGCGGCGCGGCCGAAGCTATCGCCGCAGCTACGGAAGCTGAGCAGCACCCGGTCGAGCAGCTCGACGGCCTCGGCGGGGCGGCCGGCGAGGACGAGGCTGGCGCCGAGGGTCAACTCGATCATCGCGGCCACCCACTGGTCGCCGGCCCAGTGGGCGATCGAGACGCCCTCGTGGGCTGCGGCGGCGGCGGCCTCCAGATCGCCGAAGAAACCGTGGGCGCGGGTGAGGCCCCACATCGCCTCGGCGCGGATGCGCCTGGCGGCGAGGCGGTCGCCGATCGCGATCGAGCGGTGATAGCAGGCGATCGCCTCGTCGCGGCCGGCCGTGCCGGGCCGGTCGGCGGTCATCTGCCGGGCGTGGCCAAGCCGCATATGGGCCACCGCGGTGATGAAGGGCGAGCCCAAGCGCTCGCCGATGGCGAGGGCGGCCTCGGCGAGGGCTGCGGCCCTGGCCACCTCGCCGCGGAAGCTGTGGATCAGCGAGAGCACCAGGGTGGTCTCGCGGTGGCTGCGGGGCGGAGGGGGCTGGCCGGCGGCAGCGGCGTCGCCCTCGGCGGCGGCCCAATCCTCGAGGATGGCGCGGGCTTCGTCGAGGCGGCCCGTGCGCAGCTTCACCCGCACGCTAAGCAGATCCTCGGCCGGGCCTTCCTCGCGAAGGGAGCGGGCCTCGCTGCGCAGCGCCTCGGCCTCGGCCGGCTTGCCCATGTTGAGCTTATTCTCGGCGAGCAGTTCGAGCAGGCGGGCGCGGGCCTCCTGGTCGTGGAGGCCATCGCTGAGGCGTAGGGCCTCCTGCAGCAGGCTCTCGGCCTGGGCGGGCTGCACCTGGTCGAGGTAGACGAGGGCCTGGCCGCGGAGGGCGCGGCTGGCGCCTGCTCGATCGCCGCGCTCGCGGGCGACCCGTTCGGCCTGGCTGTGCCAGGAGAGGGCCTCGTCGAAGCGAGAGCGCAGGCGGCAGAGGTCGCCCAGGTAGATCAGCAGGCGCGGGCGTTGGGCGAGGATCTCCGGGGGCAGCGCGTCGATCCAGCTGGCCAGGGTGTCGAGGCGGCCAGCCCGCAGCGCGGCCTCGCCGGCCCGCTCCACGGCGGCTGCAGCCTCGGCCACGGCGCCCGCCGCAAGCCAGTG
>DAOUGF010000006.1:0-5923 GCA_034429295.1 Chloroflexaceae bacterium | reverse complement strand
CGGAAGATCAGCCTCATACCCATGCTCCTTCCGACAGCATTCTTTGCCGGAGATGACGATGAGGCCAATCTTAATATACACGATTAAATTTGTCAAGAACCTTCCCGCGAAGCGCGGCGGGCGAGGGCGTCGCGCCCGATCAGGCCGAGGGCGAGGTCGTCCTGGGGCGGGTTGAAGAGGCCAGCGCGGGCATCGCGGAAGTAGCGCTCGAGCGGCAGGGCGCGAGTGAGGCTGAACCCGCCGGCCACGCGCAGGGCGAGATCGGTGGCGGCGCAGGCGGCGTTGGTGGCGAGATATTTGGCGGCGGCAACTTGGGGCGAGAGGGCGGGGCGGAGGTCGGGGCGCTCGGCCCAAGCGCGAGCGGCCTGGTGGAGCACGGCGCGGGCGGCGTCGAGCTGCACCTGCATCTGGCCGACCCACTGCTGGATGTGGGGCAGCTTCGCGATCGGGCCGTCGAGGGTAGGCGGCCGCCGGTTGTTGGCATAGTCACAGGCGGCGTCGCAGGCGGCCTGGCCGACGCCGAGGTAGACGGCGGCGACGGCGAGGGCCCAGCCGCTGAGGCCGGGCTGCTGGCCCTGGGGCGGGCGGACGCCGAGGGGCCTGCGGCCAACGAGCCAGCCCTCGGGGACGAAGACATCCTCGAAGTAGACGTCGTCGTTGCCGGCGGTGCGCAGGCTGAGGCTATCACCCCAAGTAGGCTCGATCCGAACGCCCGGTGCATCGCCACGAATGACCGCACTGGCGGTCTCGCCGTCGGGGGCCGTCTCGCTGGGGGGCAGCACCACGCCAACCACCATGAAGCGCAGGGCGGGGCCGCCGGTGGCGAAGATCTTGCGGCCGCTGACCCGCCAGCCGCCGGGGACGGGCGTGGCCGTAGTGCGGGGCGTGCCACCGCGGGAGATGCTGCCGAGTTCGGGCTCGGTGACGACAGAGTTGATCAGGCCGCCCTCGCTCGCGAGCTCGCGGCAGACCTCGGCGAAGAGCGGCTCGGGCCAGCTGCGCTCCTCGGCGAGGCGGCCGATGAGCTGCACGAGCATGGCGGCGCCGAGGGCGGTGGCGCCGTCGCCGCGGCCGAGGCGCTCCTGGGCGAGGACCATCTCGAAGAGGTCGGCGCCCTCGCCGCCGTACTCCTGGGGGATGGCCAAGCGCAAATAGCCGGATTGGTGGAGGTCGGCGTAGCTTTCGTGGGGGAAGGTTCCTTCGGCGTCGTGGGCGGCGGCGCGCCGGGCGTTGCGGGCGGCCACCTCCTCGGCGAGCGCGACGATGCGGCGCTGGCGCGGGGTGAGCTCTGGGAATAGCATGGGGATTGCGAGGGGACGCCGCCGCGGGGCGACGGGCGCCCATACAACGGCGTAGGACGATGCGCCTTAGTGTAACGGCGCGGCGCCGCGTCGTCAACGGCGCCCCGACAAACCGCCCGCCGCGCAGACGCCACAACAACGGCGCAGGCTCTATAATTAGGGCCAGCCCACCCGCAAACGAAAGGAGGAGCGCTCAATGGCGAGCCACATCCCCCCGCAGACCAACCCTCACACCCCTGTCGCCGGGCGCCCGCCCGCCCCCGGCGCCCCGCCCCTCGCGACGCCCTCCCGCGAGGAGGCCGAGGCGCTCTTCCTGCGCGCCTACCCGGAATACGCCGCCACCAGCGCCCTCGACGTCCTGCGCGCCACCGACTACGCCCGCCTCGACGCCCTGGGCCACATCTACCTGGACTATACCGGCGGCAGCCTCTACGGCGAGTCGCAGCTGCGGGCGCATATGGAACTGCTCTCCACCAGCGTCTTCGGCAACCCGCACTCCGTCAACCCCACCTCGGCCGCTGCGACCGAGCTTGTGGAGCGGGCGCGCGCCTACGTGCTCGATTACTTCGGGGCCTCGCCCGACGAGTACGCCGTTGTCTTCACCGCCAACGCCAGCACCGCCCTCAAGCTGGTGGGCGAGGCCTACCCCTTCGCCCCCGGCGGCTGCTACATGCTCACCTTCGATAACCACAACTCGGTCAACGGCATCCGCGAGTTCGCCCGCGCCCGCGGCGCCGCCATCCGCTACCTCCCCGTGCGGCCGCCCGATCTCAGGGTGGACGAGGCCACCCTCAACGCAGCCCTAGCTGAGCCGGCCGGCCCGAACAGCCTCTTCGCCTACCCCGCCCAATCCAACTTCTCGGGCGTCCAACACCCCCTCGAGTGGGTCGCCCGCGCTCAGGAGGCCGGCTGGGACGTGCTGCTGGACTGCGCGGCCTTCGCGCCGACTAACCGGCTCGACCTCAGCCGCGTGCGGCCCGACTTCGTGCCGCTCTCGTTCTACAAGATCTTCGGCTACCCCACCGGCGCCGGCTGCCTGATCGCCCGCCACAGCGCCCTGGAGAAGCTGCGCCGCCCCTGGTTCGCTGGCGGCACCATCACCATCGCCTCGGTGCAGGGCGACGGCCACTACCTCGCCGAAGGCCCGGCCGCCTTCGAGGATGGCACGGTCAACTATCTGGGCCTGCCCGCGGTGGAGATCGGGCTGCGCCATATTGCCAGCATCGGCATCGAGCGCATCCACGCTAGGGTCACTGCCCTCGCCGGCTGGCTGCTCGCCGAGCTCACCGCGATGCGCCACAGCAACGGCATGCCGCTCGTGCGGATCTACGGCCCGACCGAGATGCACGACCGCGGCGCCACCATCGCCATGAACTTCTACGACGCCGAAGAGCGGATCATGAACTTCCGCCGGATCGAGCAACTGGCCAACGAGCGCCGCATCTCGCTGCGCACCGGCTGCTTCTGTAACCCCGGCGCCGGCGAGGTGGCGAACCATCTCAGCGCCGCCGAGATGGCCTCCTGCTTCATCAACAAGGAGCGCATGACCTTCGAGCAGTTCCTCGCCGTGATGGACGGCAAGGCCTCCGGCGCCGTGCGCGTCTCGCTCGGCGTGGCCTCCAACTTCGCCGATGTCTACAGTTTCGCCGCCTTCGCCCGCAGTTTCATCGATCGGCGGGCGGAGGAGATCTGACCGCTCCGCCGCGTGCCGGCGCTATGCCCGCTCCATCATGGCCAGACCCGCGGCCCGTGTTTGTACAGGTTCAGGCAACTTTTTGGCCATGGCACCTGGCTTTCTGAGGCTATTGCCGTACGGGCTGCGCCGTACGGCGGCTAGGAGCACTCTATGACCCGCTGGAGCCTCTCGCCCGACCGCTGCTTCGGCCCCGACCCTGCCCAGCGCCGCGTGGCCCGCGAGCTCTACGCCCAAGTAAGCGATCTCCCGCTGATCTGCCCCCACGGCCACGTGCCCCCCGCGCTCCTCGCGGATCCAGCCGCCACGCTCGGCTCGCCGGCGGAGCTCTTCATCATCCCCGACCACTACATCACCCGCATGCTCTATAGCCAAGGCGTGCCCCTCGAGGATCTCGGCGTGCCGACGCGGGACGGCGCGCCGGTGGAGCAGGATCATCGCAAGATCTGGCAGCGCTTCGCCGAGGGCTTCCACCTCTTCCGCGCCACCCCCACGGGCCTCTGGCTCGCCGCCGAATTGGTTGAGCTGTTCGGCGTCGAGGAGCGCCTGACAGGCGAGAGCGCCCAGCGCATCTACGACCACCTGGAAGCGCAGCTGGCCCGCCCGGAGTTCACCCCGCGGGCCCTGCTCGAGCGCTTCAAGATCGCGCTGCTCGCCACCACCGACGCCGCCACCGACACGCTCGACGAGCACCGCCGCCTCCACGCCCACGGGCTGACCCATATCATCCCGACCTTCCGCCCCGACGCCGTGGTGAACATCACTGCCCCCGACTGGCACGAGCAGATCGCGGCCCTGGGCGCCGCCGCTGGCCACGAAGTCGGCGACTACGCGAGCTACATCCGCGCCCTGGAACAGCGCCGGGCCTTCTTCAAGGAGCGGGGCGCCCTCGCCACCGACCACGCCGCCCTCACGCCCTACACCACCCGCCTGAGCGACAGCGAGGCCGACACGATCTTCGCCCGGGCGCTGCGGGGGCAGGCGAGCGAGGATGACGCGGCCCGCTTCACCGGCCATATGCTCATGGAGTTCGCCCGCATGAGCGCCGAGGACGGTCTGGTGATGCAGCTCCACGTGGGCAGCCTGCGCAACCATAACGACGCCGTCTTCGCCCGCTTCGGCCCCGACAAGGGCGCCGACATCCCGCTCGCCACCGAGTGGACGCGCAATCTGCGGCCGCTGCTGAACGCCTACGGCAGCGACCCGCGCTTCCGGCTGATCCTCTTCACCCTCGACGAGAGCACCTACAGCCGGGAGTTGGCCCCGCTGGCCGGCCACTACCCCGCCGTGCTGCTGGGGCCGCCCTGGTGGTTCTTCGACAGCGTCTACGGGATGCGCCGCTTCTTCGACCTGGTGGTGGAGACGGCGGGCTTCTACAATCTCGCCGGCTTCAACGACGACACCCGCGCCTTCGCCTCCATCCCCTCGCGCCACGACGTCTGGCGGCGGGTGAGCTGCGATTGGCTCGCCGCTCAGGTGGTGCAGGGCTTCATCGCCGAAGACGAGGCCGCCGAGCTGGCCTACGAGCTGGCCTACGGGCTGGCGGAGCGGGCATATCGGGTCAAGAAGGGCTAGCGGCCTCCTGGCGCCTGCTCTCGCGCCCTCAAGCCGAGAGCTTGAGGGCGCGGTGCTGTAGCGAGGATGAGCCAAAGACCAGGGAGATAAGGGTCAATCGGCAGCATCGGCGGCGAAGCGGAGCGGGTAGCCGGGCAGGTGCTCCCAGTACAGCTCAAGCTCCGCCTCGTCATCGCCCGCCTCGGACAGCGCCTCTGCGAGCAGCTGGAGATAGTTGCTCAGCCAGCTGGTGAAGTCGGGGGCGACCACGATGCGCTCAGGGTCGTCGTGCCAGAACTCGATGATCTGGCCGGGGCGCCCGATGAAAGCGCCGGCCATGTCGAGGCAGAGGTGATTCCCGCCGCCATCCTCACAAAAAGGGCAGCCAGCGGGAATCCCACCAGTTGGAGCCTGTTAACTCGTCGGCCTGGAGCAGCTTGGTGAGCGTCCGGTTGGCCCGCACAGCTGCGTCCAGCGGCAGCAGCGTCCGGTTCTCCAGCCAGGGCGTGTAGCAGTTGGCCTCCTGACCATCGTGCCAGCGGTAGAAGGCCTTGAACGCCGCCGGCAGCGTCACGCCGAGCTCGGCTTCGGCGGCGGCCAGCGCGGCATCGCTGGCGCCGGGGCGCAGGCGGGCGTAGTAAGCGGGGCAGCCCCGGCGCAGCAGCGCATCGAGCTGTGTCAGCTGATCGGGCATAGAGCGCTCAGGTCAGAGCGTTAGTACGGATACCACCACGGCTTGCGCTCCTGCGAGAAGTCCCAGTGGACGTGCTTGGTCTCGAGGAATTCCTCGAGGCCTTCCTCGCCGAGCTCGCGGGCGCCGCCGGAGAACTTCATACCGCCGAAGGGGCCGGCGTCGTTATCGGTGAGCGGGTCGTTGACCCAGCAGGTGCCGGCCTTCACTTCCTCGTAATACTGCTTCACCTTGCGCGGGTCGTTGGTGTAGAGATTGGCGCCGAGGCCGTAGTCGCAGTCGTTGGCGAGGGCGATCGCCTCGTCGAAGCTGCGGTAGGCCATGATCGGGATGGTGGGGCCGAAGGTCTCCTCGCGCATAATGCGGTGCCCGTGGTCTACATCGGTGAGCACGGTGGGCTCGTAGAAGTAGCCGCGCTCGAACTGGGGCGGGCGGCGGCCGCCGGTGAGGATGCGGGCGCCCTTCGCGCGAGCCTCCTCGACGTGCTCCTCGACCTTGGCGCGGTACTTTGCGCCCACGAGGGGGCCGATATCGGTGCCGGGCTCCATGCCGTTGCCGAGCCGCAGCGTGCGGACGAACTCCACCAACCGCTCGGTGAACTCCTTGGCGATCGACTCCTGCACATAGACCCGCTCGGTGGCGGTGCAGACCTGGCCGGCGTTGAGGAGCGCAGCCCAGGCCACA
>DAOUGF010000005.1:0-10609 GCA_034429295.1 Chloroflexaceae bacterium | reverse complement strand
TTCACCAGGGTCTGCCCGATGATGGTTGAGCGGATGTGGCCGACGTGCATGCGCCGGGCGATGTTGGGCGCGGAGTAGTCGATGACGATCCGCTTGCCGGCGCCGTCAGCGTGATGGCCATAGCGCTCCCCGTGCTCGCGGATCTCCCGCAGCACCGCCACGGCGAGCCGCTGCGGGTGCAGGCTGAAGTTGAGGAAGGGACCGGCGGCCGCAACCTTGCCGATCAGCGAGTCCTCGTCCAGCTGAATGGCCGCGGCCAACTCGGCGGCGAGCTGAGGCGGAGGCACACCGCGCTCTCTGGCGGCGCGATGGACGGGGAAGGCCAGGTCGGCGGGAATATTCGGTTTCGGCGTGATGAGCTCGATCTGGGCTGGGGAGACCAGGCCCGTGGCCAGGATCGCGCCCTTCACCTCCGATGTGAAGCGCTCCAGCACATAGTCCATATCACTCTCCAAAGCCGCTCCAAATGCGGCAAACGTGGTCTGGGTCAGTATACGGCCCTTCCTTCTGCTGCGCAACTGGCGGGCCTCATGGCCCTGCGCTGGGGCCCCGCGCCCCGACCTTCGGTCGGCGACATGCCCTTTGCGGGGCGGTGCCCCATGCCCCTGCCACCTACACGGTGCGTGGTGTTGCGAGCGGGCTCCGCCCCTCGCGCTCCCCGCCAAGGGGGCGGCTGCCCCCTTGGGACCCCCGAAGCCGATGGCCGCCAGAGCCGACACGCCATCGCTGCATGCCCCTCTGCGCCGAGAGCGGGAGTAGCCCGTCGTGCTCCTGCCAGCTGCCGAACAGCTGCAGCGAGGCGATCGAATGCCGTAGGCATCCCACGAGCGGGCGATGGGTTCCTCGCTCCACGCCCGCTGCCGGGCAGCTATGGCGCATAGAGGCGCTTGTACGCTCCCCAGAAGCCGTAGACGGCCCGGACGTACCCTTTCGTCTCAGGGTAGTCGATCGACTCGGTGAACAGGTCGGGGTCGGCCACGCTGCTGCCGCCGGCCCAGCGCTGGGCGTTGCCGAGGCCGCCGTTGTAGGCTGCCAAGGCGCCGTGGACGCTGCCCTCCATATCCTCGATGCGACGCCCGAGGTAGAAGGCGCCGAAGCGCACGCTGATCGCGGGCCGGTAGAGATCGTCGAGAGTGAAGTCGCTCACCCCCAGATTCTGCGCGATCCCCTGGCCGGTCTCGGGCATCACTTGGGCCAAGCCGCGGGCACCGACCCAGGAGGTGGCAGCGGGATTGAAGAGGCTCTCCTGGCGGAAAAGGGCGTAGAGCAGGCGCGGGTCGACCCCTTGCTCGGCGGCCTCGCGGCGCACGAGCTCGGCGTAGGGCGTAGGGAAGAGCAGCCGGCGCAGGGCTACAGGATGCGGCAGCGCCGTCTCGGGAGCAAGCTCCACCAGCTGGCGCGCGGCGGCGAGGGCTGCGTACGGCACACCGGCCTCGTGGGCGCCGCGGGCGATCTGCAGGATACGCAAGGGCGCGCCTTTGGCCGCATGCAGCCCATCGAGCCACTCGGCCAGGGCCTCGCTCGCCAGCCCCACCTCGTCGAGCAGACGGGCGCGCGTGGCCAGGGCCTCATCGGGGGCCGGCGGCTCAGCCTCCGCGCCGGCCCAACCAGCCACCCAGGCCTCCAGTTCCGCCCACTGCTCAGCGCTGATCGGCGCACCGATCGGGATCTCGCCTTCGGGCGCGCCGCCGAGGGCGTCGGCGGCGCGAGCGCCCTCGTAGCTATCGGGCGCAGCCTCCGTGGCGGCGACGAACAGCTCGCGGGCGGCCGCCTCGTCGCCCTGGGCCTGAGCCGAGCGGCCGGCCCAGTACGCGCCCCGCGCACGCGGCGGGCCGCTGTTGCCCTCAGCCAGAATCTGCCACGCCTGCCTGGCCTCATCGAGGCGCCCGCTCTGGAAGAGGGCGAGCCCGACGCTATGCAGCGCGGCTTGCCCCAGATCGCTGGCGGGATAGCGGCGCCCCAGCTCCAGCCGCAGCTGGAGCGCGCCCTCCGTATCGCCGAGGCGATCGCGCAGCTGGGCGGCCCGGTCAAGGGCCACAGGAGCCCGCTCATCGTCGGGGTAGGCGGCGGCGTACTCCACGTAGCCCTGGGCGGCCCGCTCCGTCTCGCCGGACTGGCCGAGGGTCTGGATCCAGTCCAGCTGGGCCTGGCGGCCGGCCTGGCCGTCCGGGCTGAGGGCACTCGCCTCGGCGAGGGCTGCGAGGGCTCCCGGGAAGTCGCCTTGGGCGCGCAGGGCCAGGCCGCGCAGTCGCCGCAGCTCCGCGCCGGCCTCCGGGTCGGCCTCCTGGACGATCGCGAGATCCAGCTGGGCTACGGCCTCGGCCCAACGCTCGGCGGCCATGTAGATGCGGCCGGCCTGCGCCGGGGCAAAGTCCGGGTCGCCGGCAGCCAGGAGTTGGTCGGCGGCGCCGGCGGCTTGGGGAGTCTCCGGAAAGCGGGTGACCAGCTCGAGCCGCCAGGCGCGGGCCCGGTCGTCGTGGCCGAGATCCTGGGCGAGCGCCGCCGCCTCGGCGAGCAGCCGGGCGCGGTAGGCGGGCGATTCGGCGAAGGCCAGCAGCTCGCCGTAGAGCTCAAGGGCCTCGTCGGGGCGGCCGACTTCCTGCAGCAGAGCGATCGCCTTCTCGAAGCTGCCGGCGCGCTCGGCGCGGATCACCGGCGAGCGGGCGGCGTGCAGATAGCTCGTCGCGGCCTCGGCCAGCTGGCCAAGGGCCTGCTCCTGCGCGGCCTGGCGCAGCGCCGCGTAGGGCTCGATCGCCGTGCCGAGCTCCCGGTAGCGTTGGTAGCTGGCGATGGCCCCGGCGTGGTCGCCGGCCCCCTCGGCGGCGCGGGCTATCCAGAAGATGGCCGGCGGCCGCAGCGGGTGCTCGGTCGGGGCGGCGTCTAGGAAGGCCCGCAACAGCTCGGCGGCCGAGCTCCAGCGGGCGCGGCGGGCGAAGCTCTCGGCAAGGTAGTAGCGGGCCTCCAGCGCCTCGGGCGCGTCGGCGTAGGCCTGGATGATCACGCTGAAACCAGCGCCAGCGCCAGCGTCGTCGCCGATAGCGCGGGCGGCGAGGGCCTGCCGGAGCAACTCGGGGGCAGGTGGGACCGTAGTAGGTTCGAGGATGGGGGCCGGGGCGCTGCCGCCGCCGGTGGCCGTGGGAGGGGGCGCGCTCGCTGGCTCGCAGGAGATCAATGCTGCGGCGAGCGCGAGCGGCCCGCAGATGCGGGCGAGTGTCGCTCGGATCATGGGGGCATCTTACCATAGTAGAGGGGCCGGCTGCCCCATGCCCCTTCCACCCGCGCGGTGGGGATGCGAGCGGGCTCCGCCCCTCGCGCTCCCCGCTGCGTGTCTCGGGGCGCCGCCCCATACCCGTACCACCTGCGCGGTGGGCGGAGATGCGAGCGGGCTCCGCCCCTCGCGCTCCCCGCCAAGGGGGCGACTGCCCCTTTGGAATCCCCGAAGCAGGAGGGCCGTACCGTGCGCCGCCCAGCGGCGTACCCATCCCATCGACGGGCAGAGCCATCCGCCTCGGTCGGTAGCGGATCTGCGGTCGGGGTGGTGTGTGCGCATCGGTTGTGCCATGCGCTTCCGCACACCAGATCCTGGAAAGCTTGCCTGCGGCGGAGTGGCGCCGACACGCCGTAACGAACAGGGCGCAACCAGCGGCGAGGGCCACCGCGCTTGGCCAAGGCTCAAGCCCGACGATGAGACGAGGTCGCAGATCAGCGGTAGCACGGCACTGGCCTCCGGCTTGGGGTCCAGGGGCGAGGCCCCTGGCACGGGGGGTGTCGGGGGGGCGCGCGCTCGCCCCCTGACAAATCAAGCGGGGTACGGGGCGCCTGCCCCACAAGAGGCGTCGTAGGCGCCAACGACAGGGCGCCAGCCCCCGCAGCCATCGTCGGCAGCCTGCCCTGCCGGCTCGGGGACAGGATCTCAGCGGCGCCTCCAGAGCACCGACCCGCATGCCATAGAAACGCGCAAATGCTAGGATGTCCCGGCACACGCAGGGGCGTGCGCCGACTACGCTGCTCTACCTGCAGCGCACGAGGAGTCCTCAATCTATGGTCCGGATCAAAAATGTGCTGGCCGCCGTTCTGCTAGCGCTCGTCGCCCTGACGGCACTGCCCGCCACGCCCGCTCAGGCGCAGAGCCGGCTCTGCTTCAGCGAGGTGCCCGACTGTATCGAGGGCCGCTTTGCCGAATATTGGCAGCAGAGCGACGGCCTGCCGGTGTTCGGCTTCCCCATCAGCCCGGCGCGCTTGGAGCAAGTAGGCGGCACCCAGGTGTTGGTGCAGCAATTCGAGCGCAACCGCTTCGAGCTGCGCCCCGAGAACGCCCGACCCTACGATGTGCTCCTCGGCCGCCTCGGCGACGAGCGGCTGCGGCAACTCGGCCGCGACTGGCAGAGCGAGCCGAAGGCGAGCAGCACTAGCCAGCCCGGCTGCCAGTATTTCGCCGAGACGGGGCACCTCGTCTGCGACGCCTTCCTGCACTACTGGCAGAGCCACGGCCTGAACCTCGACGGGCGGAGCGGCTTCAGCGCCGCCGAGAGCCTGGCGCTCTTCGGGCTGCCCCTCACCGAGGCCCGCAGCGAGGTGGGCAGCGACGGCCGCGAGTATCTCACCCAGTGGTTCGAGCGCGCCCGCTTCGAGCTGCACCCCGAGGTCGGCCCCAACACTGTGCTCCTCGGCCTGCTCGGCCGCGAGACCAGCGGCGCGACCCCGCCGCCCGCCGCTGAGAGCTGCAACGATGTGCCCGACCCGGTGAACGCGCGCCTCCGGCCCGGCAAGTGCTTCCCGGCCGGCACCACGATCGCCATCGATGTCTTCGGCTTCAGGCCGAACGAGCAGGTCGGCTTCTGGTTCAACACGCCCGAGGGCCTGATCTTCGGCACCATCCAGACCTACAACGTCGGCCCGACCGGCGCCGTGAACGATCTGCCCCTGCCCACCGACGGCTTCACACCCGGCATCTGGTCCTTCGTGATGGAGGGCACCAGCAGCGGCCACAAGGCGATCGCCTACTTCAAGATCACCGGCGAGGGGCAGCCGCCAGCACCGCCAGTGAGCGGCGACGTGCCCGCGCCGGTGAACGCCACAGTCACGCCGAGCCAGGGCCCCGGCGGCACCGAGTTCGAGTTCCAGGGCTTCGGCTTCAGGCCAGGGGAGAATATCGGCGTCTATGTCACCGCGCCCGACCAGAGTGTCTACGGTGCGCCCTTCCAGGTGCGGGCCGATAGCGCCGGCAATAGCGAGTACGTCTACTTCAGCAGCGACCCGAGCATGCCCAAGGGTATCTGGGCCATGACTTTCGAGGGCGTGAGCAGCGGCCACCGGGCGATCGCCTACTTCCGTATCCAGTAGGCAGCTGCGCCGCCTCCCGGCGTTCTACCGGCGCCAGCGGCTTTCCGCGCCCCGGCGTTCTTCCGCCCCCCAGCGTCGTTCCGCCTCTGGCGCCTTTCCGCCCCCGGTGCCTTTCCACCCCTCGGCGGCTTTCCGCCCCCCAAGCTTAAAGCTTGGGGGGCGGAGGTAGTGTGCTTGTAGCTTGGGGGGCGGAGGTAGTGTGCTTGTAGCTTGGGGGCGGAGGTAGTGTGTTGTAGCTTGGGGGGGCGGAGGTAGTGTGCTTGTAGCTTGGGGGCGGAGGTAGTGTGCTTAAAGCTTGAGGGCGGAGATAGAGTGCTTGAACCTTGGGGGGCGGCTTAGAAAGGCGCAGTACCCCTACGAGCTACTTATCCAAGCGATCCTCACGCCAGCGGAAGACGAACTGCTTATCGCCGGCGCGGTCGCGGCGGAAGCGCCAGAGGCGGGTGGGACGGCCGCGGCCCTCGCGGGTATAATTCGTCTCCTCCAGCAGGTTCGACTCCTTGATCTTGCGGTAGAAATTGCCCTTGTCGAGCTTCTCGCCCAAAATCTGCTCGTAGATGTGCTTGAGCTCGAGGATGGAGAAGAGCTCTGGGAGCAGCTGGAAGGCGAGGGTGGTGTACTCGAGCTTGGAGCGCAGCCGCGAGATGGCGTAGGCCAGGATCTGGTCGTGGTCGAAGGCCAGCGCCTCGGGGAGCGCCCGCACCGGCCACCAGCGCACATCGGTGCTCTCCTCGCTGGCCTTGATCTTCTGGGCATCGGCCCGCACCAGGGCGATATAGGCCACGCTGATCACCCGCGTGCGCGGGTCGCGCCCCACGTCGCCGAAGGTGTAGAGCTGCTCCAGGTAGACATCCCGCACACCCGTCTCCTCGGCAAGCTCGCGGCGCGCCGCCTCCTCCAGCGACTCGTCCATGTTGATGAAGCCGCCCGGAATGGCCCAGTACCCCTCGAAGGGCCAGTGCCGCCGCTGCACCAGCAGCACGTGGAGCTCCTGGCTGATCAGGGTGAAGATCACCACGTCCACGGTGACGGACGGCCGCTCATAGCGCGAAGGGTCGTAGTTCTGGGCGTTCTCCTCTGGCTCCATGCCGCACTCCTACAATTAGTGTTTCTTCTACACTTTATCATAAAGCTTTACAGGTTCTATGTCAAGCCGCGCCAGACGGCCCCAGCCCATAGGCGCGGCGGGTTGCGGGGCGCGTAAGCCAGGCCAGGCCGATCGCGGGCAGGATCAAGGGGACGAAGCCGTAGCCGGCGCCGAAGGCGGACCAGACTGTGGCCGCGGCGAAGCGCTCGGGCATGCTCAGAGTGAGGGCGCCAACCACGAGTACCCCGGTCAGTTCGATGGCGCAGACTGCCACGGCCAGACGCCAGGCGGCCGGGGAGCGCCGGGCAAGGCCGGCGCAGGCGAACAGGTAGAGCAGGGCAGCCACGGCTGAGAGGGCGTAGGCCAGAGGCGCCTGCTCCCACTTCGTGGCGATCTGGTAGAGGGCGCGGGAGCCCGCCGCCACCGCGAAGAGCGCGTAGAGGGCGATCAGCAGGCGCGCCGCGCCATCGTTTTGGGAAGAGCCTTGCATAACCCGATCATAGCGTAGATCTCAGCGCATCAAAAAACCCAAGAGCGCCGGAATATTCCAGCGCCCTTGGGCCAGTGCTAAGAGTTGCCCCAGGATTAGGAGACGTTGACGGTGATCTTGCGGGGCTTGACCTCCTCAGCCTTCGGGATGTTCAGGTAGAGGATGCCGTTCTCGAGCTTCGCCTCGATGCCGTCGGCCCGCACCGTGCTGGGCAGAGTCACGCTGCGGCTGAAGCGGCCATAGCGGCGCTCGATGCGGTGGAAGTTGCGCTCCTGGGTCTCGCTGCTCTGCTTCACCTCACCGCTGATCGTCAGCGTCCCGTTCTCCAGCGTGACATTCAGATCCTCCGCCTTCATGCCCGGCACCGCCAGCTCAACATGATAGGCGTCGGCAGTCTCGCTCAGATCCAGAGCGGGCACGAAGCCGCCGTTGCGGAACGGCGTGGTCGGCACGAAGCTCTCCTCGAACAGGCGGTTCACCGCCTCACGAAGCGTTACCACCTCCTGGAAAGGATCCCAACGAGTCAGACTCGTCATAGCTTACCTCCTCACACTGTCTCAGAATTCTGCGCATGCCTGCGCAGGAGCCAGCATCAATGTACCGCCACAGTGTTAGAAGGGCGTCGAAGCAGTGTTAGAGGAAAGCATAAACAGTGTTAGCGAACCGTATGCGCCTACGGGCCCACCGGAAACTGGCCGGCGCCGTTCACCGTGCCGTTCTCGACGTGGGGTATCCCGCTATCGATCAGCGTGTTGCCGTAGATATCGGTGACGCGGAAGGTGTACGGGCCAGGCCCCATGCCCGGATCGGTCTGCACGAAGTAGTTGTAACGCTCGCGAGGCACCTCCACCCAACGGCCAGCGCTGTTGCGATACTCCAGCTTCGCGATCGGGTTGCGGTGATTGCGGACCTGCACCGCGGTCCACCATTGGTTGCTGCCATCCTTGAAGTGGTATGCGATCGGGCCACTGATGTCGGGGCTGACCACGCGCCAGCTGATCGGCACGCGGCCCTGGATGCGCTCGGCGATGCGGTCGAAGGCCTGAGGGCTCAGGTCGATGTCGCCGTGCTTACACTCGGGGCAGCGGTCCACGATCCGCACCGTCACACTGCCCTTCGGGCCCGTGATCGACACATAGGCCCCGCAGAGATCGGCGTTGCCGTACTGCTCCTCATTCATCGCGCCCACCATCAGGTCGTGGGGCGTGGGGTCGAAGGAGCAGTTGCCGCCGCCGTCGGCCTCAACGTAGTAGGTGCCTTCGCCGGTGAAGGTGGGGTTCTCGGCGCCGGGCGTAGGCGAGGAAGGCGGCGACGGTGAGGCCAGGATGGGCAGGTAGATCCGGTGCTGCTGCTGAGCCAGCGCGACGGCTCCGGCCAGCATAGCCGCAAGCGCGGCCACGATGACTAGTGCGCTATGGCGTGGTGAATGCACAGGCGGCACTCCTTTTAACTATATTTTAACCACATAAAAACAAACGTAGCGCCACCCGACATTCGCACAGCCGGGGGCGCTACGTTAAGCGGGCAGCCTGCGCTTAGCCTAACAGGGCCTCGAGGCGCTCCACATAGCCGGCGAGCACGGCGAAAGTGCGCTCGACGGGTGTGGGCGTGGTCATATCCACGCCGGCCTCGCGCAGGATGTCGAGCGGGTAGGCGGAGCTACCGGCCTTGAGGAAGCCGAGGTAGCGCTCGGCGGCGCCGGGCTCGCCGGCCAGCACGCCTTGGGCGAGGGCGTGGGCGCCGGAGATGCCGGTGGCGTACTGGTAGACGTAGAAGTTGGCGTAGAGGTGAGTGGAGAACTGCATCCAAGTGGAGCCGACGCGCTCGCGGTCCACCACCACCTCGTCGCCGTAGCCCTCGGCGAAGAGATCGGCCATGAGGGCGATCATGCCGTCGGCGGTGAGGGCCTCGCCCCGCTCCACCCGCTCGTGGATCTCAAGCTCGAAGCGGGCCAGCGTAGGCATGATGAAGAAGTAGCGATGGAAGTTGGCCATCGCCTCCTCGATCACGGCGATCTCGAAGTCGCGGGCCGGCGAGGCGCCCGGCGCCACGCGCGTGAGCAGGTGGTGGCGAACGAGGGCCTGGTTGAAGTTGGAGGCCACCTCGGCGAGGAAGAGCCCGTAGTGCGCGTAGACGTAGGGTTGCGTGGCGCGGGTGTAGAAGGAGTGCATCGAGTGGCCCAGCTCGTGGGCGAGGGTGCTGAGGCCAAAGATATCGTCGTTATACGACATCATGATGAAGGGGTGGGTGCCGGGAACGCCCATAGAGAAGGCGCCGGCGCGCTTGCCCCGGTTCGGATAGACATCGACCCAGCGCTGCTCCTCGAGGCCGCGGCGCATTGCGGCCACATACTCCTCGCCGAGGGGCGCCATGCCCTCGCAGATCCACTCGACGGCCTGCCGGTAGGGCAGCTTGAGCGGGCTGCTGGTGAGGGGCGCCTTGGTATCGTAGACGTAGAGCTCATCGAGGCCGAGGGCCCGCTTCCGCAGCCGCCAGTAGCGGTGCCAGGTGGGCAGGTTGGCCTTGAAGGTGGCGATCAGGTTGTGGAAGACCTCGAGCGGGATGAAGTTGGGCTTGAGGGCGGCCTCAAGAGATGAGCTGTAGCGTCTGGCGCGGGCGATGAACACATCTTGCTTCACGCCGGCGGCGAGGGCACTGGCCTGGGTGTGCTTGAGGGCCAAGTGGGCGTCGGCGTAGCTCTCCCAAGCGCTCTTGCGCACCGCCCGATCGGGGTGGGTGAGGAGCGCGTTGATGGTGCCCTGGGCGATCTCATAGCTCTCGCCGGTCTCGTCGCGGGCGGGGTCGAAGCGCATATCGGCGTTGGTGAGCACGCTGTGGATGGAGGAAGCAGCGGCGAAGGGCTCGGCCACCTGGCGCAGCAACTCCTCGACCTCGGCAGAGCGGACGTGGGCCGCGCGGCTGGCGAGGCGCTCGAAGGAGTGGGCGTAGTGGGCGAGGCGGGGTTCCTCCTGGGTCCACTGGCGTAGGCGCTCTGCGCCGATCGCCAGCAGCTCCGGCTCGCCGAATGCCATGGCCGCGCCAAGGCGAGCCGCGAGCATGGTGGCCCGATCGACGCGGGCTTGGGCGGCCTGGTCGGCGGTATCCACGGCGTAGAACATGCGGGCATAGACGCCGATCTTGCCGGCGGTGCGCAGCAGATCCTCGGCAAGGGCCAAGTAGTCGGCCAACACGGCCGGACCCTCGGCGAGGCGCCCGCGGAAGGCGGCGAGGGCCTCGATGCGGTTGGAGACATCGGCGACGGCGGCCTCCCAATCGGCGTCGCTAGGGAAGACGCTGCTGGCGTCCCAGGTGTACTCGACGGGGATCTCGCTGCGCTCTGGCACGCGCTTGGCCATAGGGATGCTCCTTTCAGGATCTTGGGGGGGCCGGGGCATTGTACCATCAAGGTGGGGCCGCGCCTCTGCTGCGGGGCTGCCGCCCCTGGTACCCCGCTTGTTTTGTCGGGGGGCGGACGCCCGCCCCCCAACACCCCCCGCGCCGGGGGCCTCGCCCCCGGACCCCCAAATCCGACTGCGTTCCCCGCCGAGACGCCTGGCGGCGCATGCCCCTCGGCGCCGAGAGCGGGTGTGCCACTACCCGCTCGACGGCAGCGCCGGACATTCCGCAGCGAAGCTGTCGGGCAACTGCCGTGGAGCGGGTACAGGATTACCCGCTCTCGCGCAGAGGGG
>DAOUGF010000004.1:0-7058 GCA_034429295.1 Chloroflexaceae bacterium | reverse complement strand
TCGGCGCAGAGGGGCATGCAGCGATGGCGTGTCGGTGCTGGCGGCCGCCGGCTTCGGGGGTTCCAAGGGGGCAGCCGCCCCCTTGGCGGGGAGCGCGAGGGGCAGAGCCCGCTCGCATCCGCACGCACCGCGTAGGTGGTACTGCTAGAGAGGGAGCGGAGCCCGCTCGCATCCGCACGCACCACACAGGCGCCGTCCACCGCGCAGGTGATGCCCCGCGGGGGTGCAGGGGGCGGCCAGCCCCCGTCATCTACGAAGGTTGTATGCCACGACTGCCGCCAGGATCACCAGGGGCGCTGCAACGCCCGCGATACCGAACAGCCCGCCAAGCGTGATGTTCAACAGGCGCATCACCAGGATGACGGCGCCGCCAGTGAAGAGCGCGCTAACCACGGCGAGCCAGGGGCGCCCCGGCTGGCCTGCCAGTTGGCCGGCGAGAGCGACGCCGAGGCCTGCCCCTATCCCAAATCCGACAATCGCGGCGAAGACCTGAAGCGATAGAAGGCCCATCCCCAGATCCGCGCCCGCCAGCAACAGATAGGGAACGAAGTAGCTCGCGATCGCCAGCACGCCGCCACCTAACACGGCCCCTACGACCTCGCCGATGACCACGGGGAGCGACGGGATCGGAGATGAGGGTGTGCCCATAGTAGTTCTTGATGTCGTTGGGGTGGCGCGAGCGCCCATGAGCCTTGCGGCGCTATCAGATGCTTTGCGCGCAGCTTGATATCAAACATTCGGCACGAAAGGCGCGATGGTCGGGTCGTCGCCGCCGGCCTGGAAGCTGCGTAGCACCCAGGCCGAGGCGCCGTGCTTGAAGAAGACCTCCAAGATGGCGCGGGCGGCCACTGGCGGCAGCATCGTGCGCCAGCTGCTCGCCGCTTTGCCGAGCGTGCTGAGCAGGCCGCCGCCGGCGCCTAAGGCCGATGCGCCGTATTCCCAGTCCGCGCGGGCCGAGCCCCAAGGCGCCAGCACGGCCCGCAGCTCCTCGGCCACCGCCGCCACCTCCTCCAGCCGCCGCGCATCCTCCGGCGTGTGGGCCAGCAGCTCTGCCACGTCGCCGCGCCCAGCGAGGGTGCGCCCCGTGCGGCTCACGGCCACGTAGAGCGCCTGGGCCGAGTCTTGGGCGCAGTTGTTCGCCGCGCCCACCACCGTGCCACCGCGCCCATCGGCGATGCGGTAGCGGGCCGCCATCACCTCGAGCTGCCTGATGATCTCGTCAAGGGCCGAGACCGTCCGGCCATCCGGCGCGGTGAACGTGCCGGTGATCGGGTCGAGCCGCACCAGGATGTCCTGGATAGGGCGTGTGCCGAGCCAGCCGAATTGGCGGTCGCCGGCGTAGCGGCTGTAGTGGTGGGCGCCCGCGATGAGCCCGTCGGTGTTGTGGGCGTAGACCTGCTGGTAGATGATGTCGAAGGTGAGCTCACCGGCCAGGGGCTCCTCCACCACCGTCGCTTCGCCAAAGGCGAAATGGCCCCAGTAGAGCGGCGTCCTGGCGGCCGGCTCGGCCCGCTCGCCGCCGATGCCGCCGTAGAGGTGAACCACCAGGGCGCGGTCGCCCGCCCGCCACGAGCCCCGAGCGGTTGCCGGGGTGATGCCGTCGCCGCAGAGCAGCGCCACCGTGGCCTCGCCCTTCGCCGCGACCCGCCGCCATGCCTTCGGCCTGAGATAATCCATACACTCCTCGGTGCGGTCGCAGTAGCGCTGCGGCGCGAGGCGCAGCAGCCGGCGCGGGGCGAGCGCCTGCACCACGAACTGCCCCTGCACGTCGAGGGCCCCGTAGATGTACCAGCCCTCGGCGTTGAGCGGCGAGCGCTCGATCCCAACGGCTGTGCTGTTGCGGACGCCGCCCATATCGGACACAACCTCGGGCAGGCGCACCTGTTCCTCGGGGCCGCTGAACGCCCCAGCGGCCCGGTCGAAGTGGCGCACCATGTAGCCATCGCCGGCCCCGGTCGGCCCGAGAAAGGTGACCAGCCCGTAGAAGCGCCCCGTCACCTGGGCCGGCTCGCGGGTGACGAGCAGGATCGGCTTGCCGCCATCGCTTGGGGCGGCCTCGACGAACACCTCGCCGTCGAGCCGTACGCAGATGTCGTCGTTGGGGTGGGCGCCGGCCAGGCTCTCGAACGGGTTGACGTGCTCGCGACCGTCGAGCCGCTCGCCCAGCACGATGCCGCTCTGGGCCGCCTCGTCGGCTTCCGCGTTGAAATGCACCGAGCGGGTCGCCCCCCAGAAGCGCGCGTTCAGGTCGAGGGTGGGCGCCCAGCGCAGGCGCACCTGCCGCCCGATGAGCTCCGCATAATCGGCGGGGGCGCGGTACAGCTCGATCCAGGCGCCAAGGACGGCGGCGCGCTCGGCCACAGCCGGCAGCAGCAGGCGGCCGAGCCACTCCCCCATCGGGAGATAGCGCCGCGGGTCCGGCTCTGCCCCACGCGGATAGTGCTCCGGCCGGTTGAACGGCTCGGCAACGTAGCGCTCGTAGTTGCTTGTCACTCGCTCGCTGGTCTCAGTGGACATGCCTTGCCCCACGTTGCCTCCCCGCTGCACGACTCAAGCGGCTTTCGCCTTCCTGGCGGCCCTGGCGCGCGCGGCGGCAACGGCCTTATCGACGCAGGCCTGCTCGTAGGCGTGGATCTCGCTCTCGGTGGCCGCCTGAGCAGCCGCAAGCGCTGTCGAGTCCATCAGCCCCTCCTGCACCAGGAGCTCGCCAATGGTGTCCATCGTGGCCACCGCGTGGGAGCGCCCGTCGGGGGTGAAGGCCGTCCACGAGAAGTAGTTCGTCGGCCCGTTGTGGTGAATCTCGCCGAGGTCCACGAACTCGATCTTGCCGGCGGCCGCGGCCCGATTCCAATCGCTGGTGGGGAACCATTTCCAGCGGCCGGCGTAGAGCTTCGCGCCGAGGCCGTGGAGCGGGTCGAGGCGACCCCAGAGATGATAGAGCTTGTCGATATGGTTGAGCCCGATGTCGTCGCTCATCACCCCGCCCACCGAGATCACCCGCAGGGGCGCACGGAGCATCGGCTTGAGGAAGGTGGCCGCGCCGATGGCGATCTGGGCGCCGCCCGAGAAACCGAGCAGCGTCACGGCCTTGCCGCTGTGGACGCGGTAGCCGCCGCGCTGCAGCGCCTTGACGATCTCGTTGGCGACCCCGAGGTTGTAGATCGGACCGTAGCGCCTATCCGCCGAGATCGCGACATTGAACATGTTGCGGATGTTGATCAGGAACTGCAGCAGGTCGTAAGGGTTCTCCAGCCGGCGCCGCTCGAGGTAGTTCCACATGCGGCTGAAAAGGCGCTGTGTGCTCAGCCCCGCGTTGGTCACCGAGTAGGGGTAGATGTCGGCGCAGACGGTGGTGCCCGGCAGGCGCCGGACGAACATCGCGTTCCAGTCGATCTCCTCCTGGGGGATCGAGTTGGGGTCGATGGCGCCGATGCCAGAGAGGTAGACGAGGAAGTGGCTGTCGGGGCTCTCGACCAGATCGGCCGCCGCGGGCGGTGTGGCGCCAGGCACGGGCGGCGTATCCTTCTCGCCGAACCAGCCGGCCCACCAGCCCAGGCTCTCCAGCGGCGCCACCGCCGCCGAGAGGAAGAGCAGCGCCAGCGCGCCGATCAGCAGCAGCGTGAGGGTTGAGAGGATCATCGGCGCCCCTCCTGCTGGTCCTGGCCGGCGGGCCGCTCGTCGGCGCTGTAGGCGGCAAGGATATCGGCCACGCTGGCCTCGAGGCTCGTGCCAGCCACAGCCTTGAAGAGCCAGTTGCGCAGCGCGATGATCGGCCGACCGATCGTCAGGCTCATCACCGTGACGAGCAGCCAGCCAAGGCCCACACAGACCAGCGCCACCCCGAGATGGCTGCCGGCCAGGAAGGCGATCCCCGCCAACACCACCAGGAAGCTCCAGACGGCCAGCGTGCGCCCGATGAAGTCGCCCAGGTAGGGGATGAGCACCAGGAAGCCGAAGAGGTGTGGCGCGGCGCCGAGGCCGACCAGGCGCAGCACCGTGTCAAAGGGGATGTCATTGGGGAAGAGCACTCGCCCGGTGAGCCAGATCGCCAGCGCCCAGATGAGCAGGCTGATGGTGAAGACGATGCCGTTGATCAGCAGGCTGACGAGGAAGCGCCCCGGCCGCACGCGGTTGACGAAGAGGATCACGCTCTGGCCGACCAGCAGCGAGGCGCCGCCAAGGATGGCGATCGTGAGGATGATCCAGCCGGTGTCGGGAGCAGCCTCGACCACCTCGAAGACCCGCGGGTTGAGCCGCAGGGCCTCGCCGACGCCCCTGAGCAGATTGCCGAGAAACTCAAACATTGGGCCACACTAGACGAACTCGCTCAGCAGGCGGGCGGTGTTCTGCACGAACTTCTCGCCGAACGAGCGCCGCGCCCACTCCTCGGCCGTCAGTTCGTGCGAGCGCGCGATATAGGTCGCGTCGATCTCCTGCACCGCGGCGACGACCGCGCGGTCGTACACCACCAGCGCGACCTCCAGGTTGAGCAGGAATGAGCGCATATCCATGTTGCTCGAGCCAAGCACGCAGATGTCGTCGTCGATGGTCAGGTGCTTCGCGTGCAGCAGCGCGGGCGGCTCGAACAGGCGGATCTTCACGCCCGCCGCGAGCAGCTCCTCGTAGTGGGCGCGCTGGCAGCGGCTGACCAGAAACTGGTCGGCGATGCCGCTCACGATCAGCGTTACCTCCACCCCGCGCCGCGCGGCGGTGACGAGCGCGGTCTGCAGCGTAAGGTCGGGGACAAAATAGGGTGTGGCGATCACGATCTTCTGCTGGGCCTGGTGGAACAGCGTGTTGAAGAGCAGCCAGTTGTTCTCAGTCTCCTCGCCGGGGCCGCTGGGCAACGCCTGCGCCAGCACGTCGCCGCTCGCCTGCCACTCGAAGGCCAGCTCGGGGAACTTGCTGCGCTCCAGCACGTCGCCGGTCTCGGAGAACCAGTCGGCCGCGAACACCGCGCCGAGCTGTACGACCACAGGGCCGGTCACGCGCGCGCTCAGCTCCTCGTAGTACAGGCCCTTCTTGATATTGGCGGGCTTGTGGTAGTTGCGCTCGATCAGATTCTGCGAGCCGGTGAAGCCGACGGTGCCATCCACGACCACGATCTTGCGGTGGTTGCGCAGATCCAGGCGCGACCACTCGTTGTCGAAGAGCCGCACGGGGAGCATCTCGTACGCCGGCACGCCCGCGCCGCGCAGCCGCGCGAGCACCGCCTTGTTGAACTGGAGGTTGCCGAGATGGTCGACCAGCACGCGCACACTGACGCCGCGCTGGTGCGCCCGGATCAGGGCGTCGATCACCTGGCCGCCGACGGCATCATCGGCGAACATGAAGAACTCGACATGGACGTAGCGCTCGGCGCGATCGATGTCGGCGATGATCCGCTGGATGGTGCAGTCGTAGTCGGGCAGCAGCTCGATGGCGTTGCCCTGGAAGACCGGCTTGCCGCCGAGTTGCTCGACCAGCCGCGCGATCGCGGCGTAGCGCGGCGGCGGCTCGGGCGCGATCAGGTGCGCCCGCGCGGGGTCCTCCCGCGTCCGGCTCATGAGCAGCCGCACCGTGCCGTCGAAAAAGTGCTGCTGCATGCGCCGTTTGCGCGAGAGCTTGGGGCTGCCCACGAGCAGATAGAGCAGCAGGCCGGGGATCGGAAACAGCGCGAACAGCAGCAGCCAGCCGAGCGCGGCCGATGGCAACCGCTGCTGCTTCGGCACGAACACGACGCTCGCCAGGCGTATCGCCCAGTTGACCAGGATGTAGAAGGCCCTGGCGGTCAGCCGGCTCCTGCGCCCGCTCATCTACCTCCCCTTTCCGGCGCCCTCCGCCGCTCTACTCCCTTAGCGCCTCCGGAAGGCGGCCATTATTGTCGCGGCCCCGCCCACGATGCCGAAGAAGCCGAGCAGCCACGGCAGGAGCACGACGCCGATAAGCGGGTTCGCCAGCAGAAAGAGGCCGAAGAGCACATTGACCACGCCAAGGAACCCCAGGCTCCAGTCGCGCTGGCGGACGGCCATGAACAGCTCGATGGCGCCGCTCACCAGCCCCTGGATGCCCAGATAGATAGCGGCGACCGTCGGGACCAGGATGGCGCTCGATAGTGGGCTGCTGATCACGGACAGCCCGGCCAGAATGCCGAGGATGCCGATGACCAGCCGCCAGCCCCAACCGGTGCGATCGACGAACAGCGAGCCGATGGCGAAGATGCCGCTGATGAGCCAGTACCAGCCGAGGAACAGCACCACCGAGAGCAGGGTCGCTGCCATGTTTGTGAGCATCAGGATGCCCAAGCCGAGCGTGGCGGCCCCAATGATCAGCTCCAGCCACCAGGGCATACGCGAGGCGGCGCGCTCGTTGAGGATGCGCGCTGACGTGGTAGAGGCCATGAGCTCTCTCCTTACATAACATATGTGCCTTCAGGAAACCGGCTGAGCGCGTCTCGCCCTCGCCTTACGATAGTCTCGAACCGGCTCACGATCGTCTCAAGCGCCGGGCGCGCCTGTGCTTCCGGCGGCGCTCACTGGCCTGCCGCAACGACCCGGGGCTCGACCCAGTAGATTCCATCCGGCGCCGCGCCGTCGCTCGCGCTCACCCGGATGTCCAGCCGGCCCGTGCGCCCGGCGAACCGCGATAGGTCGATGCTGATCGCGTGCAACTGGCCGTCCGGCTGCTTCTGCGTCTCGTAGATGATCTCCTCGTCGAGGCTGATCCGCACCTCGACGCCGGGGTTGGGCGATCCCTGCGCAAAGCCGATATCTGCCAGGAACCGTTGGCCTGCCTGGATCTGGCCCAAGTCGAACTGTCCCTCGATGAACGGCGCGTCGCCCTCCGGGGCCGCATCATTGGGCGGGGCGCTCGGCGGGAAGGTGTAGAGCGCAGTCGAGTGCTGCTGCTCATCCTCCAGCGTCACGTTGTTGGCGAAGTCGGCCCAGCCGCCGCGCTCCGCGTTGCTGGCCGGCCGGCCGAAGCGGACGCGGCCGGCTGTGTCGGTGCTCCAGCGCGCGCTGGGGGCCAGGTCGAGCAGATTGATAGGCGTGGGTGATGAGGCCGGCGTACTCGTGGGC
>DAOUGF010000003.1:0-12861 GCA_034429295.1 Chloroflexaceae bacterium | reverse complement strand
GCTACTACGCCCTGCTGCTCGACCGGGAAGGCCAAGCGCGGCTGGTGAAGGCCCTCGACGGCGACACGGTGCTGGCCTCGGCGGAATTCGACTGGTCGTTTGGCGCCAGCTATGCGCTGCGGCTGCAGGTCGTGGGCGCCCGCATCCAAGGCTGGGTAGACGAGCGGCTGCTCTTCGATGTCGAGGATCGGGAGCGGCCGTTGCTGAGCGGCGCGATCGGGCTCGTCTGCAGCGAAGGGCGCGCCGCGGCCGACCGCGTGGCGGTGGAGCCGGCGACATCGATGTAACCCGTAGGGCCGAAGCATTTGCCCTCGACAGCGCCCGTGCCACATGAGCTGGGGCGAACGCTTCGGCCGTGCCACACGAGCTATCTGGGGCGAATGCTTCGGCCGTATCTCCCGAGCAACAAGTGTTGCTATATTAGGCGGAAGAACCTAATTAAGTGCTCCCGCGGAGCCTGCAATGATCGATGACCCCATCCTGACCGATGACTGGCATCCGGTAGCCCACATCAGCCAGTTGGAGCGATCGCCAGTCCTCCCTGCCCGCCTGCTCGGCGAAGACCTGGTGCTGTGGCGGGCCGGTGAGCAGATCCTCGCCTGGCGCGACCTCTGTGTTCACCGCGGCACGCGGCTCTCCTTGGGGCAGGTCGCCAACGACACGCTGGTCTGCCCCTACCACGGATGGACCTACGCTCCCGATGGGCGCTGCGTGCATATCCCCGCCCATCCTGAGCAGACGCCGCCGGCCAGGGCACGTGCCACCGTCTATCGCGCCACCATCGCCTACGAGCTGATCTGGGTCTGTCTCGGCACGCCGCGGCAGGAGCCGCCCCCGTTCCCCGAGTGGCGCGACGCGAGCTACCGCAAGATCCTCTGTGGCCCCTACCCGGTGGCGGCAGCCGGCCCGCGTATCGTCGAGAACTTCCTCGACGTTGGTCACTTCCCCTTCGTTCACGCCGGCATCCTCGGCGATGCGCGCCACCCCGAGATCGCCGACTACCGCGCTGTCATCGGTCCGGACGGCGTGCTCGCCGATAACGTGCGCGTCTACCAACCCGATCCCTACGGCACGGGGCAGGGCGATTGGGTCAGTTACATCTACCAGGTGCTCCGCCCGCTCACCGCCCGCTTCCGCAAGAGCTCCGACGAGCGTGGCTTCGCAATCAGCCTGTTTGTGACGCCCCACGACCAGGGCCAGAGCAGCGCCTGGATGTGGATGGCGATGAACTACGGCCACGATCTGCCCGAGGACGAGCTGATCGCCTACCAGGACCGCATCTTCGCCCAGGATCGGCCGATCGTCGAGTCGCAGCGGCCCGAGCTGCTGCCGCTGGACCTGCAGGCCGAGCTGCACCTCCGCAGCGACCGGGCGGCGATCGCCTACCGCCAATGGCTGCGCCAGCTTGGGCTCCGTTACGGCGTCGCCTGAGCCGCGACTTGCCGGCTTCGCCGGAGATCAGTGCGACCGGGCTCTGATTATTCACCGGTGAGGGGGCGGCCACAACGGGCCGCCCTTACAGGCCCATACCGAGAGATTTCTGTGGTTCCATATAAGTTGCGTAATGGGGAGGCGCGATCAACACGGGGCCTGTCAACTGTTGCTCTGTGAGGCGCTCCGCAGCGCCTTGAGGGTGCGCTCGATCTGCTTGAGGTGTGCACGTTCGTGGCGGGCCAGCCCGTCAGCGTGGGATATCAGTGTCTGTTGGAGCCGCCTTCCCGCTCCGATGAGCGTATTCGTACGTTCCCAGTCCGTGGGCGGCAAGGGCCCCAATATCGCCAGAAGATCGCTACGCTGCTTCGCAAAGGTTTCTAAGGAGACATCAAAATCCTGATCGAGGTAATCTGTCGTCTTTATCCATGTGCGCGGATTCATCGCTTTGATCGTCGGATTGTCCTGGGCAAGGATGCTCCTGATATAGCCGCCCCAGACCTCATTACACGCGCGTAGGTGTGCGAGCACCTCGTTGGCCGACCATTCACCGGCAGCAGGGGCGGCATGGAGCTGAGCCGGCGCCATCCCGGCGGTGAGCTCAGCCAGGCGCGGCGGAGTTGCTTTCAGTATCGCCAAGATCTCGTCAATGGCGAGGTAGTTACGCGTCATAGAGCCTTTCCTTACGCTCACAAGCGGCGAAGCAACTCCGCATCGCAGCCTCCTTCGTTCCAGCTGATTGTAGCGCACGGCGCCATCAGGCGCAGGCAGGAAAGGGCGGGTGGCGGCTGTTCGCACACGGGCGGCGAGCCGGCCGCATCCCTGGCATAGCTGATCAGCTTCGCTGCGCCCATCACCCTCCGCATCACCCTCGCCACGCTCCGCAGATCGCCCTTGCGGGGTGATGGCCGCGCGGCCTTTGCCTGCTACTCTTTCCCCAACGGCCGCCACTGGGCGCGGCCCGGGGAGCGACGAGCCTGATGGAGACGACAGACGACCGACGACCGCCCGTGGTCTGTCCGGCCTCCGTAGTCAGTAGTCTGTAGTCCGTACAGCTATCTGGAACCACTGAAATCTTTCGGTAGCCCGTAGGGCCAAAGCATTCGCCCTAGGTCGTGCACATAGTACTGACGCAGTCCAGGGCGAATGCTTCGGCCCTACATTCCGAGCGACATATGTGGATCTATATTAGAGCCTCAGAACGCCGGAAGGCCAGGCGACATCATGGCCAAAAAGGTCACCTGAAACTACACTAGCCGATAGATGAGGATGCCTGCGGCATTCGACAGCTTCGGCGCAACTGCTCGACAGTTAGCAGGAGCACGACGCGCTCCTCGCGCTCTCAGCGCCGAGGGGCAGGCAGCGATGGTATGCGGATTGAGGCGGCCATCGGCTTCGGGGGCTCCAAGGGCAGTCGTCCCCTTGCAGGTGACACGTACTGGTAGAGAGCAGCGAGTTGCAGACCCCAAGCCGGGGTGCGGGGCGGCCGACGCAGTGTCGCGAAGCGCTTGCGCCCGCAACACCTATGCCGCAGGCGCCAAGCGGGGAGGCGTGGTACAATCGCTGGGTTTGTGAAAGAAGGCACTTCTCATGCACATCACACTACCGCGCCCCGCGGCCTTCTCAATCTCCCGCTCCACCATTGTTCGCCTGGCGCTCAGCGCCGTCAGCGGCGCGCTGATGGCGCTCGCCATGCCCGGCATTGACTTCGGCTGGCTCGCCTGGTTCGCCCTGGTTCCGCTGCTCCTGGCCGTCGAGGGCCTGTCCGCTGGCGCGGCCTTTTGGATTGCGCTCCCCTTCGGCCTGATCTGGGCCGTCAGCGCCCACCGCTGGTATCCCTTCGTCCTTGGCCCTGCCGGCATCGCGCTGATGCCGCTCGTGGGCTGCTTCTACGCCACCCTCATCCAATTCGGCGTCTGGCTGCGCGGCGAGCGGCCCGCCGGCGGGCTGGCCGGCCTGCTCATCCTGCCCCTGGCCTGGACGGCGGGCGAGTTCTTGCGGGCCGCGGCGCCCATCACTGGCGAGTGGTGGTTCGCGCAGCTCGCCAACAGCCAGTGGCTGAACCCACCCGCGCTGCAGGTGCTTACTGTGACTGGCACGCCGGGCCTCGCCTTCGCCCTGATGTTGAGCAACATCGCCCTCGCGCGCCTGGCGCTCGTGGCGCTGCACCGGGGCGCCTTCACGCCCTGGCCGCTGCTCGCGCTGGCCGGCGTGACCGTCGTTGTCGGTTGGGGCGCGCTGGCCATACCCGCTCCGCCCGCGGAGCGCATCACCATCGGCGCGACGGTGGACATGGCCAACGCCGACCCGGCCATCCAGGCCAGCGGCGAGGGCGCAGGGGCCGGCTATCGCGCCAGCACCCCCGCCCAATCGCAGGCGATCTTCGACGTCAATGCGGCCCTCACCCGCTCGCTGGCCGCCGAGCGCCCCGCCTTCGTCGTCTGGCCGGAGAACGAGATCGCCGACATTGACGACCCGCTGATCCGGCCTCAGCTCGCCGCGCTAGCCCGCGAGCTGCAGACCTACCTGGTCGTTGATACTGTTTGGCAGGCGCCGGGCGGTATGCACGACACAGCGCTCCTGATCGGGCCGGACGGCCAGGAGATCGGGCGCCAGGCCAAGGTTGCGGTCACATCGGGCGAGTTGGAGGCGGGCTTTGTGCCGGGGCCGCCCACCCACCAGGTGTTCGCGACTCCCTACGGGCGGGTGGGCTTGGGCGTCTGTTGGGATCGCCACTACACGACGGCGACCCGCCGCCTGGCGCAGCAGGGCGCGCAGCTCGTATTCATGCCCGACGACTCCGACTTCGGGACAGCCGCCTTCCCGCCTTACCACGCGGCCGACAGCGTCTTCCGGGCTGTGGAGAATCGCGTAGCCTTCGCCCTCGGCTCGGTCTCGGGGCCGGCCCAGGTGATCGACCCATACGGGCGGATGAGCGCTCGCAGCGGTATCGACGAGCGAGGGGCCATCAGCGGGGCGACCTTCGTGGTCGAGGAGCGTACGCTCTACACCCGTTGGGGCGACTGGTTCGGCTGGCTGACCGTTGGCGTCGCCGCCCTGCTCACACTCTGGCGCGCTCGCAGCCCACAGGTGTAAGCAGGGCGGAGGCTCTCGCCACTCCTACGGCAAGGCGGCAGCGTCCGCTCAGTTGAGGTAGCGCAGCCGGAACACCCTTCCGCCGTAGTCGTCGCTGATGAGCAGGCTGCCGTCGGGGAGTAGCAGGAGCCCAGTCGGACGCGCCCATACGCTGCCGTCCGCGACAAAGCCGCGCACCAGATCCTCCAGGCCCACCGGCTGGCCATCCACAAAGCGTATCCGCGAGACCCGATAGCCCACCCGGCGATCGGTGAGCTCGTCCGCGGCGGAGCCGTGGAAGGCCACCAAGGCGTCGCCCTGGTAGCTCGGGGGGAAGCCGGGCCGCTCGTAGAAGACGATCCCCAGCGGCGCCCAATGGGCCGGCAGGTTCAGCGCCGGCGGCTCAGTATCGGCGCAGCGGGCCGGGTCGTTGAAGTCGGGGTCCGGCTGCCGATCGCCGTAGCAGAACGGCCAGCCGTAGTCTTTGCCCTCCACGATGCGGTTCAGCTCATCGGGGGGCAGCTCGGGGCCGAGGCGGTTGCGGCCCATATCCAGGCCCCAGAGCTCGCCGGTATCCGGGTGAAAGGCCAGCCCGACGCTGTTGCGCAGCCCGCTCGCGAAGATCTCCAGGTCGCTCCCATCAGGGTTGGCCCGCAGCACCGCCGCCCGGAGGGGCACCTCGTCGGCGCAGGCGTCGCACGAGGAGCCGACGCTGATGTACAGCTTGTCGTCGGGGCCGAACACCAGCGTGCGCGTGCGGTGGTTATACAGATCGACGCCGCCGCTCGGCAGGTCGCCGATCACCGTCTCGATCTCCTGTGCCGCCCCGTCATCGTCGAAGTCCGACAGGCGCACCACGCGGTCCTGGGCGACGGCGTAGAGCTCGCCGCGGTAGAAGGCCACGCTGTTAACGTGGCGCAGGTTGTCGGCGATCACCTGGGTGGTCTCGTAGCGCCCGTCGCCGTCGTCGTCGCGCAGCCGTAGCACCTGGTCAAGCCCATCCGATGCGACGACCAGGCTGCCGTCGGTGTCGAGCGCCATAAAGCGCGGCCTGGTCAGCCCGTTGGCGACCTCCTCGATGGTGAAGCCAGCCGGAACCTCCAGCGGCGCCGGCCAGCCGGGCTCTGTCACCGTCACGAAGGCGGGCGGCGGGCCGATGGGCTGATCGAGGCCCTCGCGGCCGGGGGCGAACAGCTCGGCGCCGAGGCGGCCCTGCAGCACGCGCGCGCCGATCGGGTTGTTCGGCAGATACTCAAAGCGTGCTCGCTCGAACCACTGGGTCAGCACCCGCAGGCCGCTGCTGTTCGTCTCGTAGGCCGGCGGCGTGAGCGGCATGCCGAAGAGCGCGAGGCTCTCCACCTCGCTCGTGCCGCGCCGGCCGTCGAACTCCAGCCCGTGGGCGCGCCAGTAGCTCAGGAACGGCTCGCAGAGGTTGCGGCCGGTCTCGGGGAAGAAGCGGCAGGCCGGCTGCGCCTCCTCTGGCGGGAGGTGGCGCCAGTCGCGGCCCTGTGCCAGCAGCGCCGCCTCGCCGAGCCGGGCGAGCAACACATCGTAGGGCGGCTCGAGCTCATGGTGCAGCTCGAGCCGCGCCCGCTCGAACCACTGCACCGTTTGGGTGCCGTCGCCGGTGCGCTCGCGGCGCAGGTCGGAGATCGGGCGGCCAAAGACGGGGAGCCCGCCGTTGTCGCGCCAGAAGGCGGCCATCCGCCCGCTCAGGCTGTACCCCGTGGGGGCGCTCGTCTGAGCTTGGGCTGGCGCGATCAGGATAACGGCGAGGGTCAGGACGAGGAGTGTGGGCAAAGCGCGGCGCATCAGAGCTCCTTGGCAGCTGATCACGGCGCGACATCGGCGCGCGTGAAGATATCGAACCCGCCGATCGAGGCGGCCAGGGTATAGCCGTAGTCATCGAAGAAGGGGTAGACGCCGATCGGCCGCACGTCGCGGTAGGTGATGATCACGGGGGGCAGCACGCTTCGCAGCGTCTCCAACAGCTCCTCGCGAGCGCCCGGCAGCCGATCCACGGGATAGTCGTACACGAAGCGCGACGCAGGCCGTCGTTGGGCCAGCAGGTAGATCTGGGGCTCGGAGGCCCAGACGAAGATCGGCTCGTCGGAGGCCACGAGCGAGGCGACGTAGTCGGCCACATCGGCCGCGGGCGCGAAGAACGCGGGGCCGTCCCAATCGTACAGCGCGGCGATCTGCGCCTGTGGGTCGAGCGCCCGCAGGGGCGCGGTCGGTGCCACCGCTGGGACGACCATTGCCGTGGTCAGCAGGCTGACGGCGAGCGTGCCGAGCCACGAACGCCCTGAGACTGTCGTCAGCCAGCCTCCCAGCCGGCCGAGGCCAGCTGCGGCCAGGAGGCTCAGCAGAGGCACGGCCGCGAGGTAGTAATGCGGGTAGGCTCGCAGGCTCGCGAGTGCTGTCGCCAGCAGTGCGGCGCACCAGAGCGCAACAACCCAGTGGGCTGCGCGCCGGGCGCTGGCCGTCGCCTCCATCGGGGCGGTCCGGCGCCATAGCGAAGCGGCGATGAACCCGAGCAGCGCCGGCAGGACGAGCGGCAGCATCGGCGCCCAGATCCGCCAGAGCCAGGAGAGGTTCCAGCCCTGGGCGAGACTCTCGGCGGCGTAGAGCTGGTTGTAGCTGATGAGGGCCTCGGCTGAGGCGGCCAGCGCCCCCTGGAGCCACAGCGTGAGCCCGAGCGCCAGGAGCGGCAACCCAACGCCGATGAGCCCGAGGGCGGCGCCGATCATGCTGCGCCGCAGCGGCCAGCGGGCGAGCAGCGGGGCGAGCAGTAACGGCCCCACGAGCGCCAGCCCCACGGGCTTGGCCAGGGCCGCCAGGCCCACACAGAGCCCAGCCCAGAACAGTTCGCGCGGGCGGCCCGTGAAGATGGCGCTCACAGCGAGCGCGCAGCCGGCCAGCGCCGGCAACATCAGAACCGCCTCCGTGTTGAAGGTGAGCCCCTGAAACTGCCAGCTGCTGCCGTAGGCGAGCAGCAGCGCCGTCGCCGCCAGGGCCGCGGCGCGGCCGTAGAGGCGGCGCCCCAGGAGAAACACCACGCCGCCGGTCAGGAGCAGGTAGATCGTGGCCAGCATGCGCACGGCCACAACCGGGTCGCCGGGAGCCAGCGTCGCCAGGGCGAAGACCAGATGGGTGAGGGGCGGCTTATGGTCGAACAGGTCGCGGTAGAGTGTATCCCCGGCCAGCACACGGGCGCCGATCGTGGCGTACGCCCCCTCGTCGCGCTCGAACGGCATGGCGTGCAAGGGCGCGCGATACCACCATGTCAGCGCGGCCAGGGCCAGAAGCGTTACGTAGGTCAGAAGAGTCGTCGCCCATTGGGGGCGCCCGGCGCTCCCTTCTGTGTCTGGAGGAGAATCGGCAAAGGATCGTGGATCGGCGGGCATGTCGCTCCCACTGGTCTCCGACTGCGCGTCACGGCGCCGCTACCTCGTCTTCAGCCCTGTGCGCCAGCAGTATACACGCCGTGGGGCTTTGGAAGCTGATAGTGCGCTGAGAGGTGCTTGCGCCGCGGCGACGGGCGTCGATAAGCTTCACGTTTGTGGGTGAACCGGACAGGAGGCTGCAGATCGGTGCGGCTCGTGCACCAGGCCGAAGCAGCCTGAAAAGAGCTAGAACCTGTCCAGCCGGCCCTCCTATGATAGCATCGCCGGCCGCCTCAGCTTGCAGGCGGCGCTGATCGGCAGAGGGTATCGAGCCGCAATGTGCGCGGACGAAGGCCATAGACAGCATGAGATCTGCTGTCGATTCCGGCGATCGCAGAGCGACTACCTGCTGAGGCAACACTTCGCAGCTGCGCGCCGGCAGGCCCTTGCATTCACACGAGGCGCAGCTGAAACAGAAAGGGTTGGCAATGGCCTTCGCCGAGCGCGACGGCTGAGGCTGTTGTTGGGGCCTGCGGGGGAACCTGGAACGGATAATGATGTCGCCTGCGTCGTGGGGATGGGTGCGGCCTAATCCCCGATGATCGAAGGAGCATGAGCCATGTCACTCGTCCGAGTGCAAAACTTCTCCATCTCGCTCGATGGCTTCGCCACCGGCGAGGGTCAGAGCCTGGACACGCCGTTCGGCCACGCCGGCGAACGGCTGCACGAGTGGATGTTCGCCACCCGGTGGGGCCGCGAAATGCTCGGCCAATCCGGTGGCAGCAGCGGCGTCGATGACGCCTTCGCGCGGCAGTTTGCCTCGGGGGTCGGCGCCGAGATCATGGGCGCAGGGAAGTTCGGCCCACCCGGATGGCACGAGGATCCGACCTGGAAGGGCTGGTGGGGCCCCAACCCACCGTTCCACACCCCGGTCTTTGTGCTCACCCATCACCCGCGCCCGCCGATCGAGATGGAGGGCGGCACGACGTTCCACTTCATCAACGCCTCGCCTGCCGAGGCGCTCGAGGCGGCCCGCGAGGCCGCGGGCGGCCAGGACGTACGTATCGGCGGAGGCCCTACCGTCGTCCGTGATTTCCTCGCCGCGGGGCTCATCGACCACCTGCATATCGTGGTGGTCCCGATCCTCCTCGGCCGAGGCGTGCGCCTCTGGGACGGGCTGGAGGGCCTCGAGAAGAACTATGCGATCGAGGCCGTCTCCTCGCCCAGCGGAGTCACGCATGTGACGCTCACGCGTGCGGTTGCATAAATCGCCTCGGGCGAGAACCATCCTGCGCTGAGGAGCGTGCAGGGCAGGGGATAGTCGGGCGCTCGCGCCTACGTGGCTGCGAGCGTCGCTGTCGTTGTCGCCGAATCGTTGTGCATCATCACGATCGCATACCAGCCAAACAAGACCAGCAAAGGTAGCTCCGGGGCGCTGAGGGCGTGCGGCTCCACGGTAAGCGCTGCGCCGAGCTTGAAGAGGCCCTTGCTTGCATAATGCAACAGCGGCACCTCGTGCGCGTCGAGCACCTCCAGCTTGGTCTGCCAGGTGTTGGTGGTGAGGTGGAAAACGCGGCCATCCGCGAACGTGAGCGTGCCGCCGCCGCTCCAGGTGTTATGCCGAAAGGTCGCCAGGTCTGTTTCGTCCTCACATCGCCGCACGGTGGTTCGGGTCTGCCAGAACCCGACCCGCTTGAAGGTCCAGCAGCCATCGGCGCTTTCGGCGCGCGCAAACGAGCCCCACGCACTGCGAAAGGTCAATGTGGCGATCGGCGTGTCGCCGGCGCGAAGCTCGTAGCGCTGCTGTAGGGCCTCGGGCTGCTGCCAACGGAGCTCTGCGCCGACGACTTCGGCGATCTGCTTCATCAGGAATCTCCTCTGCTGAGTGACGAGCCCTCGATAGTCGAGTGTGTTCTCAACTGCAAGTCGTAGACCACTCATCGAGGTTCGGATGAGGGCGGGCCGAGGTTTGGGCCGTAGCGCGCCACCACCGCGGCAGCGGCAAGGGTCAGCAGAGCCGCCTGGAGCCAGGCGAGCGTCGCCTCGCTCCCAGCGCCGCCGACCAGTCCGGGCCAGACGTTGACGGCGCCGTGGAAGAGGGTGGTCAGCAGCACGCTGCCGCCCGTGCCGCGGTACAGCCAGGTCATCAGCACCGAGGTGGCCAGCACGCCGGCGAAGAAGGGCAGAGCTGTGGCGAACGACTGGTCGCCGGCGATACTGTTCGGCACGAACATGATCGGCAGGTGGAACACGAACCAGATCACCCCCAGCGTCAGGCTGGCGGCGAGCGGGCGTTGGCGCTGCAGGAGCCTCGGGAGCGCGTAGCCGCGCCAGCCGAGCTCCTCGCCGTTGGCGATGCCGTGGAGCAGGCTGCCGACCAAGCCCATCAGCAGTACGCTCCAGCCCTGGGCGGGCAGCGGACGCGGCTCGCCGCCCAGTAGCTCGGAGAGGCGGGCCGCCACGAAGAAGAGCGCGGCCGGGCCGGCCAGGGCCAAGGCGTACCAGCGCAGCCCAATCCGCCAGCGGAGCAGGGAGCGGAGCAGCGACCAGAGCCCGGCCCGCCCCTCGGTCGTCCCGGCGACGAGCAGCGCCGCGATGCTTGGCCCGTAGCTCATCAGCAAGGCGAGAATGAGGCCCGGACCGCTCAGCGTGAGGCGGAAGGGGATGAGGCCGCGGGCGCCCAACGCGTCGGCGAGCAGGAACGACCAGGTCAGGCCGAAGGCCAGCGCGAAGAACGCGACGAGCGGCCGGCGGGCGAGCGGGTTAGGCCGCGTGTCGAGTTGCAGCGTGGAGAGCGCTGCGAGGGTCTTATTCACGGTCGTTGTCCTTTCGTGTTCTGGCGGGCCTGCACGTCACGCACGACCTGCCGGATCGCCTCGATCACCAGCTCAGGCTGCTGGAGCTGGATGTAATGCCCGCTCCGCTCGGCGATGATGTGTGTGCTCCCCGGCGCGCGCTCGACCAGGTCAAGCTGCAGCTCGCGCCAGATCTGCTCATCCGCCTCGGCCTCGGCGGCCGTGCGGCCCGGCAACGGCTCGCTCAGGCCGCGGCTCAGCACGACGATCGGGAACGGCCCGAGCTCGCCAGGACCTGCCGCTCGTGCCTCAGCGAGGCTCCGCTCGAGCGCCTCCGTCTCCTCGGCCGCGGCCCCGAACGAGCTTGTGGAGGCCAGCAGCGCGCGGTACTGCGTGGCAGCGGGCTCTGGGAGGTCGCGCCCCGGGATCTGCCCCGGCGCGAAGGCAAGCAGCCCGAGGGCGCTCAGCCGGTCCAGCGTGCGAAACTGCCCGCCGGCCTGCGCAACGGCGGTTCTGAAGGACGGCAGCCGCAGGTCCTGCTCTTCGTGGGCCGCGTCGACCAGCACCAGGCCCGCCGTCTCGCCGGGGTATTGCTGCGCGAACAGGCGCACGTTTAACCCGCCCAGCGAGTGCCCAACCAGCACATAAGGTCCAGGGATCCCGGCGCGCTCCAGCAGCGTGTGGAGCTCTCGCACCATCGTTGGGCTGGTGCGCTCGTGCGGGCTCGGCTCGCTCCATCCCAGCCCCGCCCGGTCATAGACGCAGACACGAGCGAACTGCGACACCGCCGGCTGTACGCGCGCCCAGAAGAGCGAGAAATCGTTGGCCCCGGCATCCATCACCACGGTGGGTTCGCCGCTCCCCGCGCAGCTCAGGTGCAGCCGGTAGCCGCCCACATCCACCAGCTCGCCAGGCGGCGGGTACTGCCGCGCCAGGTTCGCCCGCATCCCTAGCCCCGCGAGCCAGGCGGCCACACAGAGCGTTCCAATCAGCCAGAGTCCGCGTATCAGCCAGTGACGGACCAGAGGGCGCCTCGCCCCAATGGGGCGTGCCCATCGTCCGATTGTTGTCATCGCTGTATCCTTAGTTGCTATTGTGTTCGTGTCGGGTCAGGTTCGGGCCGCGGCCTCCTGGTGGTAGGCCCGTGGATGCTCCGGACGACCGCGGCCCCGCTGCCTCAGCTGAGCGCCGCCAGCCAGCGCTCGATGGCTCCTGCCACCTCGCCCGGGTGGGTTGCCTGGACATAATGTGGAGCGCCAGCGATAACCACGTACTCGGCCTGGGGGTGGCGGCCGGCGAAGGCCGCAGCAGCCTCCTGGAAGGCGCCGACCGGGAGCCCGGGGACATCGCTCGCTCCGGCAGCGATCACCAGCAGCGGCATCGTCAGTTGCGCCTCGGCCGCGCGCAGCTCCGCAGGGACGGACTGCGCCGCGAGCGCGCCCTCCGCGGTCAGGCGCAGCAGTGCCGTCGAGCCGGAGCGCAGGGCGATCATCTGCTCGCGCAACTCCTCGGCGTAGGCGGGGTGGGCGAAGAGCCCGCCGAGAGGCCGCAGCAGCCCCAGTCGCGCCAGGCCGTCGAGGGAGCGATAGCCGCCCAGCCGCTCGACGACCGGCTCAGCCACGTCGGCGGTCAGGCCATCCACAAGGACAAGGCCGGCGACCGGGTAGCGCGCTGCGTAGAGTTGGGCCAGCGCCCCGCCTAGCGAGTGGCCCACCAGCACCGGCTCACTGATGTTCAGCTGCTCCAGGGCGGCGTGGAGCTCGTCGGCGGCGGTGATGAATTCCCGCGGCTGCGGCGCAGGGTCGCTCCAATCCTGGCCCAGGCGATCGAAGGCGCAGACGCGGCGCTCTTGGGACAGGGCAGGCATCAGCTCGCTCCAGTCGAGGGCGCCGCCGCCGATGCCTGCGGCGAGCACCAGCGTCGGCTCGCCGCTGCCGGCGCAGATGTAGTGCATCCTTGCGCCATCAACCGTCACAAACAGGCCGGGTGGCGGGTAGGTTGTCCTGAGGCGGCTCTCGGCGTAGCGGTCGTAGCCGGCGCAGGCGGCGAGCAGGGCTGTGATCATCACGAGGGCCAGGACGAGCCGGCCCCAGAGTGTTGCGGGTAGGCGGAGATGCCGTGTCTGCATCACAAGGTTCCTTCTGGCGGCCACTATGGCCGGCTGATTGGTGCAA
>DAOUGF010000002.1:0-9760 GCA_034429295.1 Chloroflexaceae bacterium | reverse complement strand
CCGCCGCTGGACGATCCGGCGGCGGTGAGCGACGCCGAGCTGCGCAAGCTGATCGTGCGCAACCCCTTGGAGCGCTTCCTGATCAAGGGCTTCCTCGAGTACCTCCCGGCCGAGGGTGTAGTGCGCTTCGCGCCGCAGCTCTGGGCTGAGCTGCGCTACCACGAGCTGATCGACGTGCGCCGCAGCGCCGAGGAGCAGCTCCGCTACTACTACGCCCGCGGCGGAGCGCGCTGAGCGAGCGAAAAAACTGCCCCGCGGTGATTGCGCACGCCGACGGGGTATGGTACAATTCCCCCCAATCCCAGCACGACAAGTGCCAAAAGTGTATAAGATAAGGCCCCGGATGCCGCCTTGCAGCGCCAGACGCTGAGGTGTATCGCTTTACATTATTAGGGCCAACAGCGGTTCGCCGCGGCGTCATGTCCGAAACTGGTTCGGAGGTCCGACGCCGCTGAGAGCAATAGGGTAGGAGACCATGAAGCGACAGATGCTCGGAGTTCTGGCTGGCATGCTCGCTCTGCTACTGGCGGCATGCGGCGGCCAAGCGCCCCAGGCCCCCGCCACCGAGGCCCCCGCCGCTGAGGCCCCCGCCACCGAGGCCCCCGCCACCGAGGCCCCCGCCACCGAGGCCACCGCCGCCCCAGCGCCGGCAGGCGGCACCAGCAACCAGCCGGCCACAGGCGGCCGCATCCAGACGATCCTCAGCCGCGGCAACCTGATCTGCGGTGTGAACAACAACCCGCTCCCCGGCTTCGCCGCCGTGGATGCCGCCGGCGTCTACACCGGCTTCGACATCGACTTCTGCAAGGCCGTTGCCGCCGCCCTCTTCGACGACCCCGACGCCGTCGAGTATCGCCCGCTCAGCGCCCAGGATCGCTTCACCGCCCTGCAGACAGGCGAGGTGGATGTGCTGATCCGCAACTCCACTTGGACGCTCAGCCGCGACGGCGACCTCGGCCTTGAGTGGATGCCCACCACCTTCTACGACGGCCAGGGCATGATGGTCCGCGCCGACAGCGGCATCACCTCCCTTGAGGATATGGACGGCGCCGCTATCTGTGTGCAGACGGGTACCACCACCGAGCTGAACCTCGCCGACCAGTTCCGCGCCCGCGGCCTCACCTTCACCCCGGTGGTCTTCCCCGACGGCGACGGCACCCGCACCGCCTACGACGCCGGCCAGTGCGACGGTTTCACCACCGATAAGTCCGGCCTCGTCTCCAGCCTCTCGCTGCTCACCAACCCCGACGAGCACATCATCCTCGACGTGACGATGTCCAAGGAGCCGCTCGGCCCGGCCGTCGCCCAGGGCGATCAGCAGTGGGGCGACGCGGTACGCTGGATCGTCTTCGCCACCTTCCAGGCCGAGGAGTTCGGGATCACCTCCGAGAACCTCGATGAGTTCGTCAACAGCGACGTGCCCGACATCCAGCGCTTCCTCGGCACCGGCGACAACAACCTCGGCGCCGGCATCGGCCTCGAGGCCGACTTCGTCCAGCGGGTGATCCGCGGCGTGGGCAACTACGAGGAGATCTACAACCGCAACCTCGGCCCCGACACGCCCTTCAAGCTGCCCCGCGGCCTGAACGCGCTCTACACCGAGGGCGGCATCCTCTACTCGCCGCCGTTCCGCTAGGCGCGACGCGCTTCCCGGCTCGGGCCTACCGCTCGGCGCCGGGAACCTGTGGCCGTACGGCCGAAGCATTGGCAGAGCCAATGCTTCGGCCCTACCGTTCGATATCGGGGATTGCTCATGGCCGCTACCTCACCACCTACACAACGGACCTCCATCCCGTTCTACCGCGACATCCGCATCATCGCGGTGATCCTGCAGGTGGTCTTCGCCGTGCTCGTGCTCGCGGGGCTCTGGTACCTCTACACGAACATGATGGCCGGCCTGCGCCGCGCGAACCTGCTGCCCACCTTCGGCTTCCTCTCCGCCCCGGCCGGCTTCCCGATCGCCGAGAGTGTGATCCCCTACGACCCCTCGATGACCTACGGCCGCGCCTTCGTCGTCGGCGTGCTCAATACGCTGCGGGTCGCGATCACCGGCATCATCCTCGCCACCATCCTCGGCATCTTCATCGGCATCTGCCGGCTCTCCAACAACTGGCTGCTCCGCAACACCGCGGTCGTCTATGTGGAGATCGTCCGCAACATCCCGCTGCTGCTCCAGCTGATCTTCTGGTTCTTGCTCACCAAGGCCTTCCCCCGCGTGCAGGAGAGCATCGATGTTGGCGGCCTGCTCTTCCTCCACAACCGCGGCGTCACCCTGGCTTGGCCCTCGGCCGAGGCCGCCTTCGCTGCCTTCACCCCCTGGCTCTGGGTCGCCCTGCTCGCCGCGGCCGGCTACTACGCCTTCCGGCGCTACCAGTTCGCCCGCCGCGACCGGCCCGGCGTCGCGATGCCCTACGCCCTACTGATCGCCCTCGGCATCGTGCTGCTCGGCTTCTTCGCCACCCGGCTCATCGCCGGCCAGTGGCCGGTGACCCTCGAGATCCCGGAGCTGCAGCGCTTTAACTTCGTGGGTGGCATCACCGTCACCGCAAGCTTCGCCGCCCTGCTCGTGGGCCTCGTGATCTACACCGCGGCCTTCATCAGCGAGATCGTCCGCAGCGGCATCCAGGCGGTGAGCAAGGGCCAGCGGGAGGCCGCCAGGGCTCTCGGCCTCACCAACGGCCAGACGCTCCGCCTCGTGATCTTCCCCCAGGCCCTGCGGATCATGATCCCGCCGATGACCAGCCAGTATCTCAACCTGACGAAGAACAGCAGCCTGGCCATCGCCATCGCCTACCCCGACCTCTTCTATGTCGGCAACACGATCAACAACCAGACCGGGCAGGCCGTGCCGGTGATCCTGATGCTGATGGCGAGCTACCTCAGCGTCAGCCTGCTCACCTCGGCGCTCATGAACTGGTATAACCGTAGCATCCAGCTGGTGGAGCGCTAGATGGCAACAACCGACGTCACTCAGAGCCGCGCGCGCCCGACCGTAGGCATCGACATTATGGGCTGGCTGCGCGAGAACCTGTTCAGCACCTGGTACAACGTGCTGATCAGCGTGGCGCTGCTGTTTCTGATCTATCAGCTGCTCAGCGCCTTCATCGGCTGGCTGCTCACCTCGATCGGCTGCCCCGCCGTCATCGCCAATCTCAAGGTGCTGATGACCTGGACCTACCCGGCGGACCAGCTCTGGCGCACGCAGCTGGCCCTCGGGGTGGTAGCGCTGCTGCTCGGCCTCAGCGCCGGCGTCTGGCGCGGGCTGGTGCTGGGCATCGCGGTCGGCTTCGGCACCCTCAGCGTCCTGATCGCCATCCCGACGCTGGCCCTGCCGCCGGTGGAAGGGCAGGTGGCCCTGCGGGCCTGGCAGATGTGCCTCGTCCTCGCCGCCATCGTCGCCGCCGGCTACTTCGGGGGCGCCGCCGTCGGCGAGCGTCTGCGCTGGCCGCTGGTGATCGCCTGGTTCCTGCTCTACCCTGTCGTGATCCTGATCATCCGGGGCTTCGGCGGCGCGCTGCCCGTGGTCCGCACCAATCTCTGGGGTGGGCTCATGCTCACCCTGCTGCTCTCGGTGAGCGGCATCGTGCTCTCCTTCCCCCTCGGCGTGCTCCTGGCCCTCGGCCGCCGCAGCAACCTGCCGGTGATCAAGTGGTTCTGCATCGCCTATATCGAGCTGATCCGCGGCGTGCCGCTCGTCACCGTGCTCTACATGGGCTCGCTGCTGCTGCCGCTCTTCCTGCCGGGCGGCGAGAATATCGACCAGTTCCTGCGGGCCATGGTCGCTGTCACGCTCTTCAGCGCCGCCTACCTTGCTGAGAATGTCCGCGGAGGCCTGCAGTCCATCCCCAAGGGCCAAACCGAGGCCGCCCAAGCCCTCGGCCTCAACCCGGTGCAAACCACCCTGCTGATCACGCTCCCCCAGGCGCTCCGCGCCGTGATCCCTGTGCTGGTCGGCCAGTTCATCGGCCTCTTCAAGGATACCTCGCTGGTGGTGATCGTCGGCCTCGCCGACCTACTCGGCGCCGCCCAAACGGTGGTAGGCCAGCCCCAGTGGCTCGGCACTCCCGGCGGCGTCTGGCGCGAGACTTTCCTCTTCATCGCGCTGATCTACTGGCTCTTCAGCTTCACCATGTCGCGGGCCTCCCGGCGGATCGAGCAGCAGCTCAATATCGGCAAGCATTAGCCGCCCCACCACAGGCACACTAACGAGACAGCGCCGTAAGGGCGGCCACGAGGGGCCGCCCCCGCCGCAGACACACTAACGAGACAGAGCCATGAGTGATCACACGTCCAACGGGGATATCATCATCTGCGAGAATGTGAATAAGTGGTACGGCGAGTTCCACGCTCTGCGCGATGTGAGCCTGCGGGTGAAGAAGGGCGAGGTGATCGTGATCTTCGGCCCCTCCGGGAGCGGCAAGAGCACCTTCATCCGCACGATCAACCGCTTGGAAGAGCATCAGGAGGGCCGCATCATCGTCGACGGCATCGAGATGAGCAACGATATCCGCAATATCGACGCCATCCGCCGCGAGACGGGTATGGTCTTCCAGCAGTTCAACCTCTTCCCGCACCTCACGGTGATCGATAACATCACCCTCGCCCCAATTTGGGTGCGCAAGAAGACGCGCAAGGAGAGCGAGGCGCGGGCGCTGGAACTGCTTGAGCGGGTCGGCATCAAAGAGCAGGCCAGGAAGTACCCCGGCCAGCTCTCCGGCGGCCAGCAGCAGCGGGTGGCGATCGCCCGCGCCCTGGCGATGGACCCGCGGATCATGCTCTTCGACGAGCCCACCTCCGCCCTCGACCCCGAGATGATCAAGGAGGTGCTCGACGTGATGAAGGGGCTGGCCCGCAGCGGCATGACCATGCTCTGCGTCACCCACGAGATGGGCTTCGCCCGTGAGGTGGCGGATCGTATGGTCTTTATGGACCGCGGCCAGATCGTCGAGGAGGGCACGCCCGAGCAGATCTTCGGCAACCCCCGCCAGGAGCGCACCAAGCTCTTCCTCTCGCAGATCCTGTAACATCGCGACGGTCGCGCCAAGCGGTTGTAGGGCCGAAGTATTCGCAGAGCTTCGGCCCTGCCACGGCGCGCAACGCCCCCGCCCGCCAGGTGGTACACTACCACCTATGAAGCGACTTCTCCTGACGCTCGCGGCGGCCCTGCTGCTCGGCGCCTGCGGCAGCCCTCAGCCACCTGCCACCACAACGCCGGCCCCGAGCGCCACCCCTGCGCCGCAGCCCACAGCGACGCCCGCCCCTCAGGGCGAGTTTATCCCGGAGACGCCGCCGGCCCTGCTGCGGCTGCCGGCGCCGCTCTACCTGCGCGAGCTTGGCCAGATCGCCCGTATCGAGCGCGACGGCAAGACGCGCAAACTCCTCACCGACGAGACGATCGAGATCGCCGGTTTTCCCCCGATCGCCGATTTCGCCCTCTCACCGCTCGGCACGATGGCCTATGTCGTCGGCGACCGTGAGCGCGACCGGCTCGTAGTGGCCGACGCCCGCGGCGAGGGCGCCCGCATCCTCTACGCCGAAGTCGGCCACGAGCTGAGCGACCTGCTCTTCACCCCCGACGGCGAGAGCATCCTGCTGCGCCTGCTCAATAACCGCGAGCCCCCCGACATCCCCGGTGGCCTCTACCGCGTGCCCGTCACCGGCGGCCCGCTTGAACTGGTGCTCGCCGACGACCCTGTGGACGACCCGGTGAACCCCGCCCGCACGGTGAGCGGCTACGCGCCATTCGCCTTCAGCCCCGCCGGCGACCAGCTGCTCGTTGAGGTGCGCTCGCTCTTCTACGAGGACTGCATCCTGGGGGTGATGCCGGCAGCTGGCGGCGATGTGCTCCGCATCACCGTACCGGAGACGGAGCAGGTCTACTGTGGCGAGGCGGCTTGGGCCGCAGATGGGAGCGCGATCCTCTTCCTCGCCGGGCCGAAGGAAGGCAACGACGCCGGGCCGCAGCTCTGGCGCGCCGACGCCGCCACTGCCGCAGCCGCTCCGCTGCTCGCCCCCGGCACCTTCGCCCGCGCGCCCACCGGCCTGCCCGGAGGCGTCACCCGCTTCTTCCTCGCCACCGTCGAGCGCGACGCGGCGGGCATGATCACCGGGGCCAGCTTCGCGCCGGCCGAGTTGGGGCCGCAGGATACGGAGGCCACCACCATCGGACCGGCCTTCACAGATCAGCTGTTCGATGTGCTCTGGGCGCCAGACGGCACAGGCGCGGTCCTCGAGGTCGGCCCTCCGGGGATAAAGTCGCTCCTGCGCTGGCTCCCCCTCGGCGGCGAGTCGGGGGCCGCAGAGATCGAGCTGCCGAGCGCAGAGGACAGCGTTGGCGAGATGTTCTGGGGCCTCGAGTGATCAAGCACCTCTACATCCACATCCCCTTCTGCCACCGCCGCTGCTCCTACTGCGACTTCAACACCTACGCCAACATGGAGCACCGCATCGAGGCGTATGTGGATGCGCTTTGCGCCGAGCTGCGCATGCTGGCCGAGGAGTGGGCGACGACCGGCGATGGGCGACCGCCGACCGACCACCGACGACCGACGACCGAGCTGCCCGGCGAACATCGGACTACGGACTACGGACTACGGCCCTCCCCAGAGGCAGCCGCGCTGCGCCCGACGATCTTCCTCGGCGGCGGCACGCCCACCATGCTCAGCCTGCAGCAGATGGAGCGGGTGCTGGCGGCAGCGGCGGCGATCGTGCCGCTGGAGGGCGCCGAGATCACCGCGGAGGCCAACCCCGGCACCGTGCTCGGCCGCGACTACCTGCGGGGCCTGCGGGCCCTCGGCGTGAACCGGCTCAGCATGGGCGTGCAGAGCCTCCACGATCCGACCCTGCGCATGCTCGGCCGCATCCACACCGCTGAGGAGGCCCGCCGCAGCTACGAGGAGGCCCGCGAGGCCGGCTTCGCCAACATCAACCTCGACTTCATCTTCGGGCTGCCGGGGCAGACCCAGGCCCAGTGGGAGCAGACACTCGATACGATCGGGGCGTGGGGCGCCGACCACTTCTCGCTCTACTCGCTCGTCCTCGAGGAGGCCACACCGCTCTACGCCCAAGTGACGGCTGGCCGCCTCAGCCTACCCGACGACGACGCCACCGCAGCCATGTACGAGGCCGCGATGGAGCGCCTTGGCGCGGCGGGCTATGAGCAGTACGAGATCTCGAACTGGGCATTGGCGCGCCCAGAAGCCTCAACGCCCAAAGCTCAACTCCCCGTTCCTGAGCGCGCCTGCGCCCACAACCTCGCCTACTGGCTGAACAGCGACTACCTGGCGGCGGGGGCGGGCGCCCACGGCCACGTCTACCCGCGGCGCTACCACGACATCCTCGGGGTAGACGCCTACATCGCCGCCGTGGCAGAGGGGCGGCTGCCCGTGGCTGAGGTGATCGAGCTCACGCCCGAGGATCTGCGGGCCGAGACGATGTTCATGGGCCTGCGGCTCAACATCGGCGTGGGCGAAGCCCACTTCGCGGGCCGCTGCGGCCTCTCTCTGGATGAGGCCTACGGTGAGGTGCTGGCCGAATTAGTGGAGCAGGGCCTTGTCGAGCGCAGCGACGGGCGCGTGCGCCTCACGCCCCGCGGCCGCATGCTCGGCAACCGCGTCTTCGAGCGCTTCGTGTAGCCTTTCGCGCTTTCGCGCTTTCGCGCTTTCGCGCTTTCGCGCCTTCGCGCCTTCGTTTCGCGTCTTCCCTTTCGCGTCTTCGCGCTTTCGTTTCGCGTTTTTCGCTACGTTTCGCGCATTTCGCGATCCAAAGCCCCCCCAATCACCCGCTCGATCACGAGCATATTCCCCGCCGCGACACAGAGCGGGATCGCCAGCAGGTTCACCAGGGGGATGGAAACCAGCCCAAAGGCCACGAGCCCGAAGCTCGCGCTTGCCGGCAGCAATCGCCGCACCACGCCGAGCTTGGTGCGGAAGCCGAGCCGCCGCCGCTCCAGCGGCCCGTCGAAGAAGTCGAGGCACGAGATCGTGGCGCCCAAGGTAATGCCGACCGCCGCGTAGAGCAGGCCGCCGAGCCCGGGGATCAGCAGGAGCAGCAACGACGGCAGCCAGATGCTCAGGGCCAGCAGCAGCTTCTTGGCCTCGAACTGCAGTGCCCGCCAGAGATCGTAGCTCACCCCGCGGAACGTGAGGCGCTGGGGAGGGGCCCGCTCGCCGGTGAGCAGCGCCTCCAGCTCCTCGGAGAGCCGACTGTACCAGGGCGAGCCGAGCAGCACGCCGAAGCGCACCAGCAGGAAGCCGATCCCCACGGCCAGCGTCACGGCCAGCAGCACGCGGACGATCCAGAGGAGGACCGTGGCGAGGCCGCCCTCGCCTACAACCAGATAGGTGTCGAGCAACTGGAGCAGCCCGGCGTAGAGGCCCAAGTAGAGCAACGCGCCGACCACGATATTCACCATGATCGGCGCGATGATAAACCGCCACAGCCGCGGCTGCCTGTTGATCAGGCCAATAGCGCGGAAGGGGTAGGCGAGCCCGGCCAGCAGATCGGACACAGGACACTCCTCAGGCGCTCTCTCGTCTCACTTTGGGCCGGGCCCCGTTAGCGAACAGCTGCTTGGTGAGCTGAATGCGCTTCGGCGGCGGCGGCTGCAGCTCGGCCGGCTTGAGCCCGGTGATCAGGCGCAGGCCGCGATCGTAGGTAAAGTAATTGTAGGCCCAGTTGAGCATCACAACAACACGGTTGCGGAAGCCCACCAGGAAGAACAGGTGCACCACCAGCCAGCCGATCCAGGCGATGAAGCCAGTCAGCCTGAAGCCGAAGGACTCCATCACCGCGGCCCGCCGCCCGATCGTCGCCATGTTCCCCTTATCAAAGTAGGTGAAGGGCTTCATCGGCTTGCGCCGCACCCTGGCCAGCAGATTCTTCGCCGCCCGCTCGCCCATTTGGATGGCCACAGGCGCCACCATCGGGTAAGCCTGGCCCTCCTTCTTGTAGCCCTCCAGGTAGGCCATGTCGCCGATCACGAACACCTCCGGGTGGTCGGCCAGGTTCAGCGTGGAGGTGACGGGGATACGGGCGCCGCGGGCCTGCTTCAGGCCGAGCAGGTCGGCCAGGGGCGCCGCTCGCACGCCCGCCGCCCAGACCACCAAGCCCGCGTCGAGCACGCTGCCGTCGGCGAGGGTGATCTTACCCTCCTCCACCGAAGTCACCGCAGAGTTCAGGCGCACCTCCACGCCCATAGCGTTCAGCCGCTGGATGGCGTTCGCCTGTAGCTCGGGCGGGAAGGCTGCTAGCACCCTGTCGCTGGCCTCCACCAGCACCACCCGCGCCTCGGAGATGTCGAGCATCGGGTAGTCCTTCACCAGCACATGGTTGACCAGCTCAGCGAAGGCGCCGGCCAGCTCGACACCGGTGGGGCCGCCGCCTATCACCACCAGGGTCATCAGCTTCTGGCGGGCCTGCGGATCTGCCTCGCTCACCGCATACTCGAAGTTCGAAAGTAGCGTGTTTCGCAGCAGCTCGGCGTCTTCCACATCCTTGAGGCCATAGGTGTGCTCGGCCAGCCTGTCGTTGCCGAAGTAGTTGTTTGCACTGCCCGCAGCGATGATCAGATAGTCGTAGCTCAGCAGGTGGGTGGGCGTCGCCACCAGCTTGCGCTCCAGGTCGATCCCCGTCACCTCGCCCATCATAAAGCCGATATTGCCGTACTTGCGGATGATCGCCCGCACCGGGTAGGCCACCGAATCCGGCTCGAGGCCGGCCGTGGCCACCTGGTAGAGCAACGGCCAGAAACCATGATAGT
>DAOUGF010000001.1:0-8828 GCA_034429295.1 Chloroflexaceae bacterium | reverse complement strand
CGCGATCCGGTGGATGGCCTGGCCGGCCTCCCTCGCCAGTTTGGCCCGCTCTCCACGCCCTTGTTGCCCTCCTCGGTCACCAGGACTGCCGCGTTGGTGGCCTTTTGGATCTCGCTCAAGCTCTCGCGGACCTGGACGGTGGTGGCCTTCGAGCGCTCGGCCAGTTCGCGCACATGCTGGGCGACCACCGCAAAGCTCTTGCCCTGCTCGCCCGCCCGCGCCGCCTCGATCGCCGCATTGAGCGCCAGCAGGTTTGACTGATTGGCCAGCTCGCTCACCGTGGTGATGATCGTTCTGTGCCCATGTTTTGCAGTGCTTTCCAAGACCTTTCTCTCGCATGTGAGCGCTGCCCTCGCCCGAACAGGGCGAGGGCAGGAACACGCCGGGAAGCTATCGGTTGGTAGACGTGGGCTGATCCGGGCCGTTCTCGACCTGGAATGTGGCGTGTAACGCGGCCGTCACGTCACCGCCGACCCACACATCGAAGGTCGTGGCGTCGATCACCCAATCGCGCAGCAGTGGATGCCAATACCGCAGCTCATCGGGCCCGAGCACGAACTCCACCGTGCGCGTCTCGCCAGCCGCAAGCGATATCCGCCGGAAGCCCTTCAGTTCACGGACTGGCCGGGCCGCACGCCCGTATCGCTGCCGGATATAGAGCTGGACGACTTCGTCGCCGGCATGAGCGCCGGTGTTTGTCACCTCCACGGCCACGGTCAGGGTCTCGCCGGCCACGATGCGGTCCCGATCCAGCCGCAGCCCGCCGTAGGCAAACGTGGTGTAGCTCAGGCCATACCCGAAGGGGAAGAGCGGCGTGCTCGGTTCGTCCCAGTAGCGCTTGCCTTGCCGCTCCGGATCGTGGGACGAGGTATGGCTGGCGATCAGCGGGATGTGCCCCCCGGTGCGCGGCCAGGTGAACGGCAGCTTGCCGCCCGGCACGGCGTCGCCGAAGAGCAGATTCGCCACCGCGGCGCCGCCCTGAGTGCCGGGGTACCAGATGTCGAGGATCGCCGGCACGTGCTCGCTCGCCCAGCGAAGATCCAGCGGGCGACCATTCATCACCAGCACGACGACCGGTGTGCCAGTGGCCACAACCGCCTGCAGGAGCTCCAGCTGACGGCCAGGCAGTTCCAGGGAGGAGCGCGAGGCCATCTCACCAATCATGTTCTGCCACTCGCCCACCACCACCACGGCGACATCCGCTGCCCGCGCCGTCTCCACCGCCCGCTGCAACTCCGTCTCGTCGTCGAAGTCCGCGGGGTCCTCCGGCGTGTTGCCGCCGAACATGTCGAAGAGCGAGGGAAAGGTTCGTTGCGCCGGCCGGATGCCGGGCGCATACGTGACGGTTGTGCCCTCCCCGACCTTGGCGCGGATACCCTCCAACACCGTCACCGTCTCGTCCAGATCGAACGCAAAGCACCACGGCCCGAGCGTGTCCCGCTTCGAGTCCGCCAGTGGGCCGATGACCGCGATCGTGCCGAGCGAGGCGCGATCGAGCGGCAGCAGGTTGCCCTCGTTGCGTAGCAGCACGGCCGAGCGCTCGGCCGCCACACGGGCCACCTCGCGGTGGGCGGGGTCGCTCAGCACCGCCTGCGCCCGCTCCTCATCCACGAACGGCGCCTCGAAGAGCCCTAGCCGCAGCTTGGCCTCCAGCACCCGCCGGACGCTGGCGTCGAGCGCAGTCTCTGGGACTCGCCCTTCCGCCACGGCCGCCGGCAGATGGGCGTAGGCCGGATCGGCCATGGCCATCTCCATATCGCAGCCGGCGTTCAGCCCGAGCACCCCGGCCTCCGCGAGATCCTTCGCGAAGCCGTGCGTTTGGAGGTTACGGACGGCGCTGGCGTCGGAGACAACCCACCCGTTGAAGCCCCAGGTCTGCCGCAGCACATGGTCGAGGAGCCATGGATTGCCTGTCGCTGGCACCCCGTTGAGCGGCATGTAGGCCGTCATCACGTTGCCGGCGCCGGCGTCCAGCGCCGCCTTAAAGGGCGGGAGGTAGACGTTCCACAGCTCGTAGTCTGAAAGATTGACCTCGTCGTAGTCGCGGCCGCCGAGCGCCGCGCCGTAGCCGGCAAAATGCTTTGGTCCGGCGATCAGGCGCTCGGGCGTGCCGAGCCCTGCGCCCTGGAAGCCGCGCACCTGTGCGGCGGCGATCGCCGCCCCGAGGTAAGGGTCCTCGCCGGCGCCCTCGATGATCCGTCCCCAGCGCGGGTCGCGGCTGATATCGACCATCGGCGCGAAGGTCCAATGGATGCCGACGGCGCGCGCCTCCCGCGCGGCGACCGCTTGCCCCCGGTCGACAGTTTCCGGGTCCCACGTGGCTGCCAGCGCGATCGGCACAGGCAGGATGGTGCGGAAGCCGTGGATCACGTCGAACCCAAAGAGCAGCGGGATGCCATGCCGGTTGCCAGCCAGGGCGAGTCGCTGCAGCCGGTTGGTCTCGGCGGGGTCTTGCACAAAGAGCAGCGCTCCTGCCGCGCCACGGGCGAGGGCCGCCTCGACCTGATGGGGCTGGTTGGGCGCCGGTGCTTGGCTGGCGGCGTTGGGCGGCGTGTCGCGCAGGAAGCCGAAGTAAAAGTACTGGATCAATTGTCCCGCCTTCTCCTCGACCGACATCTTGCTGAGGAGCGCATCAACCTGCTGGCGGATCTCGTTCGGGTCGCTCATCCTATCCTCAATCTAATCAAGTCCACGGTGGTGGTGAGGCCAGCATCCTGCTAGCGGCGTTAACCGCGATAAGGCGGTGGGCCCCACTACCGAGGGCCCTCCCAAGCGGAACCGTATCGAGTGGCCACGCTCATGAGGGTTGTTCAGGGCAGCCGACGGATCGCCTCTCCCCCTCGGTTACTCCTGGAACCTCGGCTATGTTACCTCAATACCAGCTCCATGCCGGCGGCGATAGCGCCGCCTCCTCCACCTGCTCGCCCGTTTTGCCGCCGAACGCCAGCCCACAGCCTGGAGCTCGCCCGAGCTGGTTACCACGAGCTTCGCCAGCCTCTGGTGGCCCGCGATGGCCTGTTACAGTAGAAGGCTTCAGGGGCTTTGGCCGTGGGAGCGCAAATCTCGTGCAGCTGCCCGTGCATACCCAAAGAAAATCGTGTACGATAATAGCCGTAGCAAATCTGCACATCCCCTACGGTAAGCAGCACATCACGCAGCTGACACTCGAGGTCTCTGAGGGCTCGCGTTTGGCAGGCATGGACAGTGGTGCGCCAGCACCGCGAAGCGGCCGACTTCGCAGGGTGCTGATGGTGACGACGATATGGCGCCCGGCTTGCACCGCAGAAGGCTTCTGCTACTGAGCCTTGTGGACGCTCTCTGTGCGCTCCAAGCCGAACTTGAGCGAGACCAACTCAACGAAAGCAGTGAGTTGGTCGGTTGATAAGGAGGAAGGCCGGGAAATAGATTTAGGATGGGCGCCTGGCGCGGACAAGCCTACTAGGGGTTGTCGTTGGTTCGGGAGAGTGCTACACTAAGCCGGGGTTTGGCGTTCTGATGCTGCGATACCAACCATGACTCTGGATATTCTTCACATTGATCTTCACGCCCACCTTCGAGATCTCTCGACTGAAGCCAACTCCATCTCTCCTTCGATTTATGATACGGCGATGGTATTGCGGCTGGCCCCACCTGATCCTTTCTGGCCAGCCTTTGATTGGCTGTTGCGAGAGCAGCAGGAAGACGGCGGTTGGCTGCCTGCCGACTGCGGAGAACGAGCGCGCACCGTCCCAACACTAGCTGCAATTTTGGCGCTGCATGACCGTAGCCAGCGGTCGTCAACGCGAGAAGCGATCGAGAAGGGCCTTTCCTTCCTTCGCCGTAACAGCAGCGCCTGGTGTAAACCGCTGACAGATGATCTGCCGGTTGGCGTGGAGCTTCTGCTCCCGATGCTGCTTGCCGAGGCTCATGCGCGCGGCATGGATTTGCCGGCGGCGCCCTACGCGGAACTCACGGCGCTCGGGATGCAGCGACGCGCCAAGATCTCGCGCATCCCGCCCCATCTCATACCTGGCTCCAGCGCCTCCCACTCCTGGGAGGCGTTTGGGGAGAGTGCCGATGCGCGCCTGGTCCATCCGGTGAGTGGCGTAGGCGCCAGCCCGGCTGCAACTGCGGCCTGGCTGCGGATGGCGCCTTCCGACAGCCCCGCCCGGGCGATGGCCGTTGATTATCTCCGCCGTGCCGCCCTGGCCACGGGTGTTGGCATTCCAGGCGTTGTGCCGACGGTCTTTCCGATCGGCCGCTTTATGGAGACCTATAGCTCGCACACGCTAGCACAGGCCGAGTTAGCTGCTGCCAGCGACATGGCGACGATACTCGGCCCGCGCTTTGACGAACTGGCAGCTGAGGTCGAGCCCGAGGGCCTCGGGTTCACCGATGGACTGAGCCCTGATGCCGACGACACCGCCGCCGTGCTTGGCGCACTCCAGGCGCTCGGGCGCCGTCCGTCGCTCGGGCCGCTGCGCCGCTTTGTTACCAGCACTCACGTTGTCACGTACCCTGGTGAGCTTCAGCCTTCAGCGATCACGACCGCTAGGGCCATCCAGGTGTTGCACACGGCTGGCGAGGATGTGACTCACTTGCGGCAGTGGTTGGCCGCCCGCCAGGAGGGCGACGGGCGCTGGCCCGCGGACAAGTGGAATTCTAACTGGATCTACACCACCTGGCAGGTGATTCTGGCGTTACGCGAAGATCCGTTCTTTGAAGACGTGCTTCAGCATGTGTGCCGCATCCTTATCGCTTTTCAGTATCGAGATGGTGGCTGGGGTATTTCTCATTCGACGATTGAGGCGACGGCGTATGGCCTCCTAGCGCTCGCCGCGCTTCCTCGCTCTCTTCGTCTACCCGAGGTGGACGAAGCCATCCGGCGCGCCCGCGAGTGGCTCTACGCGGCCTATCAGCCATTTACGCCGAGCGAGGAGCTGCACTGGACAGGCAAGGAACCCTACCGACCAACGAGGCTTAGCAGGATCATCATCCTGGCTGCAATGCTTACACCCACCGCGCAGTGAGCGCTTCATCTCTCATTCGTGATGTACTTGCCATCAGCCGGGCCTACTCGATTGGCTACATCAGCCTCGCAGGCCTAGCTGCAGCTCTCATGTCGCCGGCGTCCCTATCGAGGGGCGCCGCGCTGCTGCTCGTAGCGATTCCGGTGCTGCTCACGATAGGCGCGAGCGCGCTCAACGATGTGCAGCACGCTCGCGCCGACGCCCGCGCCGGCCGCAAACGCTCCTACCCGCTGTCGCTCTTGCTCGCCATCGGCCTTGGCGGCGTCGGCGGCGCGGTGCTGCTCGGCTTGTGGGGTGGACTTGGCGTGCTGGCTGGTATTGGCGGCACGGTTTTCTGTGGCCTGCTCTATGGTGCGCTCAAATCTCAGCCGGGGCTGGGGAATATTGCACGTGGCCTGACGACTGTGCCGCTTATCCTCGGTCTTGGCTCGTTGAATCAAGCGAACTGGGCGGCGCTGCCGCTGGCCGTCGCTGTTGGTGTGCTCGACGCAGCAGGTAATATCTACGGTGATGAGCGGGACGTTTTCTATGATAGGCAGGCTGGCGTGCGAACGCTTGTCGTCGTCGCACCGCGCCTGGCAACGGCTGCGGCGCTTGGGCTGCATGCACTTGCCGTGTTGCTGTTGAGCTGGCGGTTATTTGCGACCTGGCCGATCTGGCTGTCGCTTGCTGGGGTGATCTACGTCCGCACACGACCACCGTACTGGCGGCATCGAGCTTTCTTGATGGTGAAGTATGTGACCGTTGGCGGGGTTGCGCTTGTAGCGAGCGTAAGTATGCTAGAGCATGCGATGACTGTCATGCTCCTCGTTCAGGTAGTGGTGGCCTGGTGGTTGTACACGCATATTCATCGCACACACGAGGTTCACAATGCGAGTGCTAGTTGACGAACGCCGGGCGCATCTGAGCCTGATCCAGATCATGTCCCTCCTCTGCGTCATCTTTGCCTTGGCGGTGCCTATTCTTGGTCTGCCGCAAGCGATGCTGATCGGCGCCGTGCTCGGCCTGCTTGCATACTCAGGCCTCTGGTTTGCCTATATTCGCGGCTGGGCGCTTGCTCGCATTGCGGCCGTCGTGCTAACAACCGCGATCGTCGCGGTATCCATGATCCTCGACCCCGAGACGCGCGTAGAGTTCTCGCCCGTTTTTTTCGTCCCAGTGATCTTCAGCCTCATCTACATGGGCCCATTGGGTACGACAATCACGGGCCTGGCAATGCTTGCGATTATGCTGGTAGCACTTCCCTACCCTAATCCTTATGCAGATCCGCTGCGCGTCATTTTGGTCACCACAATCACGATCGGCGCGGCTCTGGCCCGAGCCGTCCTCGATACGATGCGGTATAAGGCGGAGCAAGAGGCGCTGATGGCTCAGGCTGCTCGCGCCCAAGCCGAGCGAGAGACGGCGATCGCACAGGCCCAAGCGCGTGAGCTGGCGGAGCGAGAGAGGGAGCAGAAGCGGCTCTTGGACCTCGTTAGCGATCTGGAGACGCCGACAGTCGCGCTCAGCGACGGGGTGTATTTGGCGCCTATGATCGGCAGCCTCGACAGCCGGCGGGCGGAGAAACTTATCTCCAGGCTGTTGGAGAGTGTGAGCCGCAATCGGGTGCGGCTGCTGATTGTTGACCTCGCTGGCGTCCGCGTCATTGACACCCTGGTGGCGGAGGCGATTGGGCGTCTGGTCGCCAGCGTTCGGCTGCTTGGCTGTGAGGTCGTGATCACCGGTATTGCAGCCGAGGTTGCTATGACTCTGGCCCAGATAGGAGCGACCTTCGCGTCGACGGCGACCGCTCGCTCGCCACAGGAGGCGCTGACCAACTACTTGCAGCGTCAGGCGCCTCGCCGGGGTCAAAGCTAACGTTCTCTACTATGTTTATTTCTCGCTGGCAGGCCCGGAGGGCCGAAACATGCGCTAGGGGCGGCGCATGCCAGGCGAGCGATGTGGAGCGCATGCTTCGACTGTATTTCCCGGCGACGGAAGAAATGCGGCTGAGTCACGCAGCCCCCCGGCGCCTTGCGCCGAGCCGCCTCGCCGCCAGGTAGAGCAGCAGGCCGAGGGGCGCGAAGACCCAGCAGACGAAGCAGGATCACGGCGAGGAGCCGCGGATCGAGCGGCTGCTCGCGCGTCTCCAGATAGATCCAGCGGCCAACCACGAGGTCGCTGGATTCGAGATGCAGCCAGTTGAGCGCAACTTCGAGGGGGCCGAGGAAGGCGGCGATCGCCTCGAAGGAGAGCGGCGCCAACGCGGCCAGCGCCGTGGGCAGGTTGAGCAACAGCAGCAGCGTGTACGCGGCCGCGAGCGGCGCGAGCGAGAAGGGCGAGGCCATGACCCTGTTGGTCCAGCGGTGGCGCGGCAGCAGGATCATTCATCATGGGCCAGAGCGGCGCTGCGGCTAAGGTGGTGAGATAGAAGATCAACTCGATCGCGGCGCTCACCGCTTTACGGAGCGCGATGCCTGCGCGCCCCGAGGAGGGAAATGCTGGAGCCAGCGCCAGAAGTCGTATATGCGGAGCAGGAGCCACACCGCGGCCGAGACGAACCAGGGTGGCTTATCGTTCCAGGGCAGGCCGCGCGCGTAGCGCCAGCGGTCGTACATGCGCCACGGCGCCAGCGCTAGCGACTCCCGTAGCTGCCAGACCTTGCAGTAGTCGCGCCGCCCTTCGGCGGCCAATATCGCGTTCACCGCCCGCCGCGCCGCCTCGTTGGCCGCCTCCATCGTGGCGAGCATCGTATTGGTGCGCACATAGTCGGCCGCCAGGAAGAGGTTCGGGATGAGCGTGAAGGCGCCCGGCCGCAGCGCCCAAGTGTCGACTTGGTTGACCAGCAGCGGCTCGGCGTCCTCGTTGGAGGGGCTCGGCGAGCTGTGGTGCGAGATGTCGGTGTCGACGTGGTAGGCGACCACCTGATCGTCGCTAAGGAGCTCGCGCCCCGGCCCGTTCAGGCTCGCCTTCATCTGCGCCCAGCACTCCTCGGCGATCTCCTGGATCGTGCAGATGCGGGCGGGCTTCCCGTTGAACTGGCCCGGCGTATTCCAGTCGGAGATATCGACCGAGAGGATGCCCTGCACCCGCCCGTCGTAGCGGCTCGCGAAGTCGAAATCGGGCCAGAACTGCCGCTGCGAGATCGCAGTCAGGGCCCAAGGCGTGTCGAGGAACATCACGTGGCCCTTCGTGATCGACACATCGATGTTCAGGTAGTACTGGATCCCGTTCATCCACTCCACGCTCTGGGCGAGCTCGATGATCGATGCCAGGCTCGGGTCGGCCGCGAGCACGTTCCGGTAGACGGGCTTTCCTCCGTCGTAGGTGACATCCTGCGCGAGCAGCGCAGCCATCGCCTCGACCGGCACGCAGAAGAGGTAATAGTCGCCGCTCACCTGATGCTCCTGCCCATCCCGGCTCACGGTAATGCTCTGGATGCGCCCATCACTGCATTGGATGGCGACGGCCGTGGCGTTATACAGCAACTCCACCCCGCGGCTCTGCAGATACTCTACCCACGGGTTGAACCAGACCAGGTTGGTAGGGCCGTTGAGCACGCGGTCCTTGGGGGTGGGCGAGAAATTCAGGTTGGCCATCTGCAGGGCGATGTCGCCCATGGTGCGGCTCTCGGCCACGCGTGGGTCGGCGGCCACGGTGATGCGGGCGAGATTGGCGAGCTGCTGGTAGGCCGGCGAGAAGGCGTCCGCGTCGAGGAAGCGCCACCAGGCGATCTTCTCGTACTCGGCCAGTCGCCGCTCGTGGCAGCTTGTCGCGACCTGCCAGAGGCGTCCGAACAGGAAGGCCAGCTCCCGGTCGGTGAGCTGCTGGCCGCCCTCC